>JACDQN010000379.1 GCA_015657575.1 Sphingopyxis sp. | reverse complement strand
CTTCAAAAAGCGG
Source organism: Sphingopyxis sp. (assembly GCA_015657575.1). Lineage (GTDB taxonomy): Bacteria > Pseudomonadota > Alphaproteobacteria > Sphingomonadales > Sphingomonadaceae > Sphingopyxis. The sequence continues at coordinate 25,884 of JACDQN010000379.1, read as the reverse complement.
GATCCCGGATCAAGTCCGGGATGACGAGAGTGGGTAACGTCCGCTCCCCACCCCATAACCGCCATCGCATTTGGGTTTGCGTGCAATATAAATCGCCCAAGGAAAAGGCCCGGCTATCGCATCGGATAGCCGGGCCTTTCATCACTACCGCCGCCCGAAGGCGGCGACCCAGGCTTCAAACGATCAGAATTTGAAGCGGCCGGTCACGCCATAGGTGCGCGGCTGGCTGGGATAGCCCGACACGCTGCCCGACTGCGCGACGGCGGGGAAGATCGTCGTGAGATATTGCGCCTTGGTGAGGTTGCGGCCCCACACGCCCAGTTCGAAGCCGTTGGTCAGCTTGACCGTGAACGAGGCGTTGAGCGAGTTGACCTCGCGCTTCAGATTCTGCGCGACGCTCGCCGGGAAGCCGCTCAGGCCCTCGACGATCTGCACCGGGCTTTCATAGGCGTAATCGACGTGGAAGATAGCCCGGGTGCCGCCCGCGAATTCGTGGGTGTAGGTACCGCCCAGCGACATGGCGAGTTCGGGGATGCCCGCGGGCGTCGTGCCCGAGATATCGCCGAACGCCGAATTGACGAAGCTGTCATATTTCGGGTCGAGCCACGTCACCGCCAGCGTCAGGTTGAGCCCGTCGACCGGTCGCACCGAGCCGTCGAATTCGAAACCCCAGGTCGACTGCTTGCCGGCGTTGGCGAGCGCGAAGCCCGTGCCGGTGAAGATATTCGACTGGAAGCCCTTGATCGACTGCTTGAACACCGCGATGTTCACCGCCGCGACCGACCACTGGCCCTTGAGACCGAATTCATAGACTTCGGACTCTTCGGGCGCGGCAAAGCGCGAACCCGAGACGAGGTTGGTGGTGCCGAGACCGCCCGAGATGATCGCGGGCAGATCCGACGCCAGCGGACGGCTGTCGCGCGACAGGTTGACCGAGCTCGCCTTGAAGCCCGTCGCATAGGTCGCATAGACGTTGACCGTGTCGGTCAGTTCATAGGCGGCGCGGATGTTCCAGGCGAGATCGCTGTCGCTCGTCCTGCCGTCTTCGACCGAATTGGGCAGGTTGAGGAAGGGCGGCAGGAACTGGAACGGCCGCAGCGCGAGCAGCGGGTTGACCGCCGGGTTGCTCTGGTTGGCGGCCGCAAAGGCTGCCGCACCGGCGCTGATCTGGCCGAAGAGCGCGGGCTGTGCCTGCGCGAAAGCCTGGATCTGCGCGGCGTTGGCGAGGCCCGGAAGACCCAGCGCCTGACCGACGGTCGTCGCGATCCCCTGCTGGGTGATCGCGGTACGCCCGATCGTCGTCAGGTTGAGGCCCGAGAAGACGTCGCTGCTGACGACGTTGGTCGCGAAGCGCTTGCGGTCCTTCGTATAGTTGAAGCCGGCGGTCAGCGTCAGCCGGTCGGTAACGTCGAAATCGACGGTGCCGAAGAGCGAGAAGGCCTCGTTCTTCATGCGATAGGCTTCGTCGAGCCCGTCGCCCGCGCGGAAGAACTGGCCCGCAAACTGCGCCGGATTGCCGAGGATGCCGCCGATCTGCTGCTCGAGACCCGACACGACGGCATTGCCCGCCGCATTCGGATTGGGCGACGTCAGCACCGCGGTCGGATTGATCAGCCCGCCCGCATAGGCGCGGAACTGGCTGCCGAAGCGGATGTCGTTCTTCTGGTCGATCTTTTCGTTGAAATAATAGCCGCCGAGCAGGAAGTTCAGCGGGCCGTCGAAGTCCGACGTGACGCGGAATTCCTGGGTGAAGGTGTCGATCCCCAGATCCTGGCTGTTCTCGCCGATCAGGTCGGCGCCGGTGAAGTCCGAATCCTGGTTGGTCAGCGCGCGCACCTGGCGATAGGCGGTGATCGAGGTCAGCGCGAGCGTGCCCAGATCATAATCGACCTGCGCCGAACCGCCATAATTCTCGATCTCGTTCGACGACAGGAAATTGTTGTAGACATTGTACGAGAAGGGGTTGTTCGCATCGACGCTGGGGCCGCCGACGAGCGCGTTGGTGATCGCGACGGTCGGGCCCGCAATGACATTGCCCGCGATGCAGCAATTTTCGTCGATCTTGTCATAGTCGCCGATCAGGCGGATCGACAGCGCGTCGGTCGGTTCGAACAACAGCTGGCCGCGCACGCCCCAGCGGTTGCGGTCGTTGACGTCGGTGCCGAGCTTCAGGTCCTGCGCATAGCCGTCGCGGCGGTTGTAATTGCCGCCGATCGAGAAGGCGACCGTCTCGCCGATCGGGCCGGTGACGTCGCCCTTGACCGTGATGGCGTCGAAATTGCCGTAGGTCGCCTCGACCGAGCCGCCGAATTCATACTGCGGCTTTTGCGTGACGATGCTGATGACGCCCGCCGATGCGTTCTTGCCGAACAGCGTCGATTGCGGACCGCGCAGCACTTCGACGCGTTCGACGTTCGGAAGATCGCCGATCTGCGCGGCCGAGCGCGAGCGATAGACGCCGTCGATGAACACGCCGACCGACGGTTCGATGCCGGCGTTGTTCGCGCCGTTGCCGAAACCGCGGATGATGAAATTGGTGTTGGCGCTCGACTGGAGCTGCGAAACGCGGAGGCTGGGGACCGACGACTGAAGGTCGATAAGGTCGCGAATCTGCGAATTTTCAAGGTCGGCGCGCGAGGTCACCGAAACCGCGACGGGCGTGTCCTGCAGCGTCTGCGAGCGCTTGGTGGCGGTGACGATGATCTCGTTTCCGTAATCGGCGTCGTCGGTCGTCGTCGTGCCGGTATCGGTGGGAGCGGCGGCGTCCTGGGCAAAGGCGAAAGCAGGCGTGGTTGCGGCGCACAGCATGGTGGCACCCAACAGGATGTTGCGCAAAGTCATGATGATGTCTCTCTCCAAACATCCGGGCGCGGCTTGACCCCTTGTGAAGCCGCGCCCGGTATCAGTCGGTCGCTGTAACGTACCACTCTGCCGCGTCAACGCGCAGGCGCGAAAACCCTGCGATTTCGTGAAAATTAGTGGCTGAAAAGCAACAGTTTACTCTAGGGAAACCGCCGCAATGCACCGACCCGGATCGCCGAATGCCCGCCCGAGCCCCTCCGCGGCTGATAGCGGCGAAGCCGGCGCCATGCCGACAAGGCGATGGCGAGCGGGCCGGATCGACGTGTGCCGGGAAAAATACCCGGCGAATTCGATTCGACGGCGATGCCGCATCGCCAGCACGGAAAGGGCGGAAAACAGCCGAACTTCACGCGCGATGCGGGGTTGCAGGCACCTCCTTTCGACCATGATGCCGCGCCTTAAGGTGACAAGGATTGCCGCGATGGCAAAGTGCGAGTGTCACCTTGGTCAAGGTATCGCGCGAGCTGCGCCGCGGGTGCGTGACAAGCACGCGGGAGCGCAAAAGGTCGACGGGATGCGCCATAGTGAGGAGGCTAAAGCACGCAGGTTTTGTAGGACAGCGGATTTTCAATAGGCTGCGAGTTTAGGGGTTAAGTAAACTGTCACCGCAACACCTCATAGCAGATACCAGCGCTATCTCCCATCTGCCGGGAGGCGGGCCATCGTTGGCAGGGTCGGGCCATGGCTTGAGCATCGGTGTCGAATAAATAAACTTAAGTTGCCGTGCTAGCGGCACGACGGCAATTCGATACCAAAATGGTGGCGTCGGTCCGTGCAGCAAACACAGGTCGTGGGCCTCGTTCCGCTGATTTTCTTCCATATCGGCGGCAATACAAGCCAATTTGGATTTAACTGGAGGCGAATTCCCACTTAAACCGGATCAATCTCTCTCAAGTCCTGAATCACTTTGGGGGAAGTAATGGGACAATATCAAGGACGCAACTTGGGCGGCGCCGACGATCATTTGGCCCGCTTAAATGCACTCGAAGAAAGAATGAACTGGCTAAGCTCGCAAATGCCTTCTTCTGTGGAGCCGTTCCAGACTGTCGTTCCGGGTTGGCGGGGGCAACCCATAGCGCAATCCTTCCCGGCAGGCCGGGCGAAAATGGCCCGCCACATTATCAGTCTGCGAAGGAAGCGCACACGATATTTCCCGGGCGACATGTTCTCGGATCCCGCATGGGATATGTTGCTCGACCTCTACGCCTCGCATTACGAGGGGCCTCAAGTTTCGATCTCGAGCCTGTGCATCGCGGCCGCGGTTCCCGCGACCACCGCGCTGCGCTGGATCAAGACGATGACGGACGATGGATGGTTCGAGCGCGAGGCTGATCCGCTGGACGGGCGGCGCATATTCATTCGGCTCAGCGAGCAGGCGCGGTTGCTGCTTGATGCTTATTTCAATGAGATGCAGGGATGACCGCAATTAGCGCCGCCAACCGTCTCAACCACATCCTTTCTATTCGCATAAGCGCGGACGGCTGCGGCGATGCGGAGGTCAACTTCGCCCGGATCGATTCCCGTGCCAGGGGCAACGTGGACACCGATCCTTGCGAGGGAATTACGGTGACGAGGGAATTACGGTGACAGTTTACTTAATCCCCAATTGCGCTGGCGGGTTTGGTGGTCAGGTAAACTGTCACCGTAATTCTGAAAGTTTAGAAATTTGCAGGTCAGCGCGGCGATCGGAAAGGTGCCTCCGCTATGGCGGCGTACCTCCTTGTCGCGCGATCGAATAGCCTGTAGCCATGCAGGGCGATCAAAGGAGCAGGATCATGGGCGAGGGTATCAATCGGATTGTCGTCACCGAAGAGCTGGAAGTTCCGGACATGGAAGGCTTGGCCCGGCTCTACCGCGACGCGATAGCCAATGAGGATGTGTCTCTCGCCGGTGCTTGCGAGGGCGCGGCGATGAAGTTCGCGGCGGCCGAAGGAAGCTTGGCCGAGGCGCTTGCCCTCGCCCGTTTCGCGAGCGATTCCGCGGGCTGAGCGGCCGTCCTTGCCGTCCGACCAGCGGAAGGCGTTCCGCAACGCCCTTCTCCCGGCAACCTGTAACCATGCATTCAAGCGCGTTCGCGGCTATGCGGACCTCTGGGCGAACGTAGCGCATCTGCCCCGGACCATCGAGGAGCTGAGCGCGCTCCCGCTCGTGGAAAAGCGGCAGATGTCGGTAGATCAGGCGGCGTTCCGCGATCCGTCGTTCGACGCCGCGGCGGTCCAGCATACGGGCGGGACGACGCGGACCCCGCTCGTCATTCATCGCAGCGCCGCGGAACTGCTGTTCATCGAACGCTTCTTCACCAAGGTGATCCGGGACAGCGCGCTTCCCGCCGAACTGCCTTTATGCCTGTCCGTCCTCGGCGACTTTCACGGCGACCCGACGCCTATGCCCTATCCCGGACCGACATTTCGGCTGAACGTGAACGACAGCTATTGGGACCTCCATGCCCTTCTGACGCAGCCGGGCGACTTCATCGGGCGGCCATGCGAGAATATCATGCTGGTCGGCCTTGAATCTCAGCTCCGGATATTGACCACGCGCCTGATCGAGACCGGATTCGACTTTGCCGACAGCCGCGTCACCAGCGTCCATTCGACGGGCGACCTGATCACGTCGCGGCTCCGGGAATTTTACGAAGGCGTGTGGAAGGCTCCGCTCACGAGCCGCTACAGCATGAGCGAGGTTTTCGGGGGGGCGGAAAATTGTGCGCAATGCGGATATTATCATTGCGACACCCATATTGTCGGCGAGGTGGTCGATCCGCGTTCGGGTGCGCCGATCGATGCGGGATGCGGCGTACTGACGTTGACGTGCCTCTATCCCTTTGTGCAGATGCAGCCGTTCATCCGCTATCGAACCGGCGATCTGGTCGAACTCGGCCCGAGGGATTGCCCGGTCGATTCCCTCGCATTCCGCCTGATGGGCAGGGAAATCCATTCGATCGTCGATGCATCTGCCGATCCGGCCCAGCCCCTGATCGCGGCGGCGGAGCTTTATGACATTCTCGACGCCTATCCCGAAGTCGCCCTCGGCGAGTTCGAGGAGATGTTCCGGTCGCTGGATTCCCTGCCCGACCGGCACGATCTCGGCCACCTCAAATACCGTCTGACCTCGCGGCAGGAAAATGGCCGCCAACATATCGATCTGCAGATCGCCCTGCGTTTCACCCCCTATCTGTATGAAAGCCGGACCCGGGCGGTGATCGACGACATTAGGGCAGAGATAATGCGACGCCATCCCTATCTAGCTGAATCCATACGGAATCATCGCGTCGATTTCGACATTACCGCGGTATCGTCCCGCGAAATTTCGCAGGTTCAGGTGGACGAAACGGAGTGAGCCTGGGGCGGGGGGCGTACCGGGTATCCGGCGATCGGTCGGCGAAAGCTCGGACTTGCGCTAGCGCCTTCGACGTCTGCGGACGCCCCCTGGTGGCAGGGCTTGTATCGAACCCTAAATTTTACACCTAATTTATCAGTAGTTTAGCTCGTCAAGAGGGCTCGATTCCCCCACACTCTCCCCCACACATTCCTTCATTAGGCGAAAAGAATCGAACGAGAGTTTTTTGAACAGCGACTTTTCTGACCGCAAAATTCATCGCAATCAATCGTCATTTGAGCGGAACGAATGGCCCGCAGAACCTTCTCACAGGAGACGGTTGCGTCACTAGAGTTTTGACGTTCCTAACCCCAGCCTGACAGCCGGCTGAGGACACTGCCCGTCGAGGAAGCACGAGGGTCGATGATTACAGAAGAGGGGCACGGCGAGCGCTGTGTGAGCTCATCCGGCCACACCAGCGAGCGTGTCAGGACCGACGGGACACATCGTGATCCACACGCAGATCAGGAGCAGAAATCGAAACGTTATCTGGTGAGTTCGGCCCGATACGATGGAGGATCTGCAATCCACTGATCTAGCTGCGATTCACGCCAACCAACTGCACTCTTGCTCAGCCGGATCTGGCTTGGAAAAGTGCCATCGGCAATTTTCTCGTAAATTGTAGACCGAGAGAGTCCGGTTCGCGAAATGACGGTCGCAAGGCGAACGAGGCGGTCGGGCCGGTCACTCATGGCTTCCTCCGGCGCTGCTTGCTGAACTCCCGATCGCTGCCGACAAAGCGTTCGATCATCGGAGGAATCAGCCGCTCGGGGGGAATAGCCTCGGGTAATCCGTTCAACTTGGCATGGACGGCGCCATAGTCTTGAAGGTCCCGCACAAGAGCGCCAGGGAGTTCAATCGTCAGTTTGACGGGTTTCTCTTCGATGATCGGGCCAAGGCGAAGCTTGCTCATCACCTAAGCTCGCTGTTCTCAAAAACGAGATCGCGCGTCACGATAACGCGGAAGGCGAAGCCGGGGCGCACCGTGAGCGTCGGCGCCACGGAAAGCTCTCGCTCGACCACTCGCCGTCCCGCTTCATTCGTGCTGTCCTGCAGGCCCGACCGAAGCGCCCGGACAAGATCCCCCTCGCCGCCTGCGGCCAACTCGGTCCCCACTCCGAGTAGCGACGATACCAAGGCGGCGCGCAGCATGCGGCCCCAATGATTGTTCACGCGATCCTCGAGCCCTGCATAGCCGGCCGCATCGGCACCCGGCTGGCGATCAAGACGAATGGATCGTCCTCCGGGTAAGATCAGCCGGTCCCAAGCGAGCAGTACACGGCGCTGGCCCGCCGCGACCTCGCTGTCATATTCGCCGATCAATCGAGCGCCCTGCGGAACCAGCAGCAACCGTCCCGTGGGGCTATCGTAAATATTCTGCGTCACCTGCGCAGTGATCTGACCGGGCAGGTCCGACCGGATACCGGTGATCAACGCTGCCGGAATAACGGTTCCGGCCTGGATGACCGCGGCCGAGCTCGGTGCGACAATGCGCTCACCGCTTTCGGTCGCACCACGCGGACCACCGGCGAGAAAAGCCTGCCGGCCAGTTGTTCCACCATTCGGTTGATTTGCAGTCTGGGCCTGAGAAGACAGCGCCTCGGCTGCCACCGTTCCGGGCGCTACACCGCCTGTTCCCCCCAGGAAGAGCCGACTGCCCTGGGCGGCTTCGCGCTCCTGCATAGCGCGCAGTCTTGCCTGTTCACGCGCGGTTTGCGCCGGGTCGGCTGGCGGTAGTTCCATCGCGGGCACGGGCATCGGCTCGCCCGCCTTCTGCGCCGATACAATCGGTCGGCCAAGATCGCCCGGCAGGGGCGGACCGAGTTTCGGGACAGACCCGTAATCGGCTGGGGCGCCGGTCACGGTCTCCGAGCGGTTCGGCGCCGCGACCTCGTACAGTTCCTGCGCGGCTTTGGGATCGGCCGGCCGCAGCGCCCAGAGCAAGGCGCCCCCGATCGCGATCCCTGCAGCCCCGCCCAGCACGGCGAGCGTCTTTCGCGATAATCGCATCACGCGCGGCAGCTCTACCTCGAGACGAAAGCCATCGGGACTGGGGGGCGCTATCGCCGCCGCCTCCGCTTCGAGATCCGAGGGGCTTGCCTCCTTGGCATCGAGCCGATCCTCCGGCCGATCTTCGGGCCGGGTCACTGGCGGCCTCGCTCGACCGGCGTGTCGCGCGAGATGCGAACCTTTTTTGCTGCCTTACCGGCCCCGAGCCGTAGCTCGCCAAGTTCGAGCAGCCGGTCGACGATCATGAAGCGGCCATCGACCCGGTAATTCAGCAGCTCGGCCGCCCCTTTGTTGCCGACCTCAAATAGCGGCGGCATTTCACCGGTCGCGACCGAAGGCCCGAACTCGACGAAGAGCTGTCGGCCGTCATCGAACGCACGCACCGGACGCCAGGCCACCTTGTCGCCGCTGATCCGGTAGGCGAAATTGAGCGACGGCAGGTCGATTCCGCCGGCAATGGGTGCCGCCCTCACACGCTTGGCTTCCGCTGCGCGAAGCGCAATCAGCTCGTCCTGCGGATAACGCCACGAGACTGCGGCCATATAGGTCGATGGCGTCGCGCGAAGCTCGATGTGGTAAGTCCGGCGGCTCGTGTTGATGATCAAATTCGTGACAATGTCGGGCCGCGTTGGTTTCACGAGGATATGAACGCGCCGCGTCGCGCCCTCGCCGCTTAGCGTGTCGCCGATGATCCACCGAACCGTATCGCCCGCAGCGACCGGACCGGGCCCGACCAGCTCTTCGCCTTCCTGCAGAGCGATATCGGTCACCTGCCCCGGCGCGGTATAGACCTGGAACAACGCGCCCTCTGCCCATGGATATTGCTGGATCGCATTGAGGAAGGTCGTGCGCTCGGGCTGCACTCGCGCCGCATCGTTGGCGCGGCCGACCTGCGTACGCGGATCGCCAGGTGCGGCGTGGAGGGGCAAGGCCAGCAGTGCAGCGCCCGCGAACAGTGAAATTCTCGTCATTGGCTGAGCTCCTTGGAAAGATTGATCGCGGTCACCCGAAGGCCGAGGGGATTTTTCTGCAAGGCTTCGGGAGTGCGCGGGGGCTGGATCGTGATCGTCACGATCGCCGACCAGCGCGAAGTTTCGATAAGACCGCCATCCTGATAGCGGCGCTCGATCCAGGCGATCCGGAAGCTGTCCTTCGATGCGCGGATCACGCTCGACACATCGACCGCCACCTGGCGTTTGCCGACCTCGGCGAAGGGGTCGTTGTTTCGCGCATAATCGTTGAGTGCCTGCGCGCCCGATGTTGCGGCGAAGTCATAGGCACTGAGCCAGTTCGCGCGCAGCACGACGGGATCGGCGGGGATCGAACGGATATGCTCGATGAAGCGCGCCAGGTGGAATGCGACTTGCGGGTCGGTCGGCGCATAATCGGCATCGGCAGGTGCGACCGCCCTCGCCTGGCCCAGCTTGTCGACCTCGACCACCCAAGGGGTAATCGTGCCGCGGTGCGACTGCCAGACAAGCGCGGAGGCGAGGCCGCCCGAGAGAGCGAGGCAACCGAAGAAGGCGAGCCGCCAGCTTTTTGCCTGCACCCGGGCCGCGCCGATGCGGTCGTCCCAGACCTGTGCGGCGCGCTGGTAGGGCGTCACTGGCTCGGGCGACTTGCCATAATGCTGTCGGGGTCGTCGGAACATGGTTTCAATCCTTCTGGCTGATGTCTGGGGATGAGCCGGCACCGTGGGAGTCGCCTTGCTTCAGGGTCTGCGCGCCGATGGTCGCGCCGGACGTGATCGTCTGCCGCCGCTTCATGGCGGCGGCCCAGGCGGGCTGGCCGGATGCTTCGGCCCCGGCGGCCGCAGGCGCAGCCTTGCCGGTCTCCCCGTCAGCAAAATTCTGGCGAAGGCGAGCCGCTGCGCGCCGAAGCGGCGATCCGGCGCCACTCGCTGCGTCGCGCGCGACATTCGCCATGCCTGCTCCAAAAGCCTTCAGCCCCGACTTCCCGGCTGCGCCGCGAGCGTAGGATGCGGAAGCGGAACCGGCAGCTCGCGAGGCCCCCGCCGCTCCCTTCCCGGCCATCGACGCGGCAGCTCCGGTCGCAAGGGTCGCGCCGGCGGCGCCTGCGGCGAGCGTCGCGCCAGCGGCGAGCGTCGTTCCCGCGGCGGCCCCAGCGCCGAGCTGTGGTCCGCCGGCAACGATGCCATTGGCGACGCTCGGGCCGAAAATGCCGAGGCCGAGCAGCGTGAGCGCGCCGAGCGCGATCGCCATCACCTCGCGGATGTCGGGCTCGGCGCCGAGCCCGGCTTGCATGAACCGCTGAAACAGCGTGACGCCGATGCCGGTGATCACCGCGAGAACGAGCAGTTTGATGCCCGAGGAGATCACATGGCCGAGCACGCGTTCGGCCATGAAAGCGGTGCGATTGAAGAAGGCGAAAGGCAGCAGGACAAAGCCCGCGAGCGTCACGAGTTTGAACTCGAGGATCGTGACGAAGACCTGCACCGCGAGGATGAAGAAGGCGAGCACCACGATCACCCAAGCGATCAGCAGGATCAGGATCTGGACGAAGTTGGTGAAGAGGCCGACCGGGCCAACGAGATCGGCAGTCGCATCGAGCAAAGGCTCGGCGGCATCAAGACCGGTCGCAGCGATCATGCCCGGCCGCATGAAGTCGCCGATCGCCATCGCCCCGCCGCTCGCCTTGAGGCCAAGGCCGGCAAAGCTTTCGAGCAGGATGATCGAAAGCGCTTGGAAATTGCCGATGATGAAGGCGAAAACGCCGATATAGAGCGTCTTCTTGATAAGCCGCTGCAGCACATCCTCATCGGTGCCCCACGCCCAAAAGAGCGCCGCGATCGTTACGTCGATCACGATTAGCGTCGAAGAGAGGAAGCCGACCTCGCCGCCGAGCAGGCCGAAGCCGCTGTCGATGTAAGTCGAGAAGACCGACAGGAAATTGTCGATGACGCCGGTGTCGTTCATTGCTCGGGCTTTCCAGAACGGAAGAAGTGACGCCGCTTCGCGTCCCACGCCGCCTCGCACACAGGATCGGCCTCGGTGGCGGTTCGGCAGCGGCGCAGCGTGTCGCCATGATCGGGGAGTGCGTCCGCTCCGGAGATCGGGGGAGCGGACGCACGGGGCGCGGGCGGATCGAGCGCGGCGATAAGAGCAAGGGTCAGCGCAAGACCCAGGACGATTGCCCCCACCACGAGCCCGCCCGCCCGGCCCTTGGTCGCGATGCGGAAACTGCGCGAGCGCTCCCGGCTGCAGCTCGATGGCCTGCGCGAGATTGAGCTGTATCCGCTCGCACCAATTGCCGAGCGCGAGCTCTGCGAGATCGAGTATCGCAGGATTCATCACGAGATCGGCCATATGCGGCGAACGCATCAGCAACCGTCCGAAGCGCTTGGTCCGCTCGCCGTAGAAGCCGCCCTCGCAAAAAGGAGTTGCGTCATAGCGGGGCCGAAGATCCTTGGCGACGCTCGCGATAAGGGAAGCAGGCGCAGCGCCCCGAAGGATCGCATAACCCTGATTCATGAGATTGTGGCTGGCGGCGGAGCGCGTGGCGGCGGCGTCGAGCCGGGCGGGATTGATCATCATCACCGCCTCCTCACGCAGCGCGGGCGGGCGTGGTCGCCGCGGCATTGCTGACAATGCCCGCGCTCGCGAGCTTTCCGACTGTCGAGGTATCGATATCGATCCGGAGCCCGACGAGCGCCTGGCCGCGATGCAGGACCGGCTCGCCGAGCGCGCAGCAGTCCCAGCCGAACGTCTGGATCTGACGGAACCAGGGCAGGGCGGCGACCCCGGTATAGGCTTGAATGCCATTGCCGATTGCGAACTCGGCGAGCCCGACGAGCAGCGCGTCGCGCGCGATCCGGCGCTGCCGGGCTCCGATGCCAGGCGACAGGCAGAAGCGTGTTATTTCGAGGACGTCGGGTCCTTGCGGCACTTCTCCCGCGACTAGGCCCGGAAACAGGCTGTCGAGAAGCGCCGGCCGGGTGGTGAGGAGCAGCCGCGCCGAGGCGAGATGCGTTCCCTCGCCATCGGAGACGATCAGATAGGTCGCGTGGACATCGTCGAATTGATCGAGTTCGTAACGGCCGGCAAGGGCTGGAATGTCCCATTTGAGAAGGTCGATGAAGACACGCTTGCGCGCCTCGAACATCGTGCGCATCGCCTTATGTTCGAGCGCCCGGTTGGTGGAATCAACAATGAGCAGCATGGATTTGCCTCCGATTGAAAAGAGGCGTTCCAATTGAAGGGCTTTTTGCCGCCGCACCATAGCATGATAGGGGGGTGTCGCTGATTTTTTCTCAGCGCTTGGCGATGTCCTCGAAGCTTATGTCGCCATCGTAGAGCGCTCGCACCGTGAGCGTAATGCCCCCGTTCGCCTCGTACCGCTGGCGTGCGTTTCGCAGATGCTCGCGGACTGTGTCGGGGCTGAGGGCGAGCCTCAGTCCAATCCTCCGGATGGTTTCGCCTTTGGCCGCCCAGATCAGCACCTCGCGCTGCCGGCGCGTAAGTCGCGGCCCGATGTGCGCGAGATCGGGATGCGCTATCAAGCGCGCCGCGTCGAAGGCTGGACCGCCGATCATCCGGGCAAATTGCAGTGCATCGGCGCTCGCAAAAGCGCCGGGTCTCCACGCAAAGGAAACCGAGCCGTGCGCGTGACCGGGAAGATGAGCTGGAACAGTAACGCCATCGCCAATGCCATGCCGGCGCGCCTCGGCTAGAATGATTTCATCCTCGGGTCTCTCGGCCTTCATATCGTGCCAAAGAAACCCGGACATGCTGCGCTGACTTTCCCGGTGGACGGGATCGGTGGCGCCTAATCTCTTTTCGTCGAACCAGACGGCCCACTCTTCTGGATAGTTGTGGAGCCGGATTCCCCGGTCCGGCGCGGCGAGGAAGTCGATATGGTGGCTGAGTGCGAACCACGAGCAGCCCATTCGCGAACAGACGTCCTTCAGCAGGTCGGCAAGACCTGCCATATCCTTCACGCAAGAGACGTCGAGCGCAAAAGCGTGCGCGGCGTCGATCGTCGGCATTGCGACCCATGGCGCGCCGACCGGTGTTTCCGACCAGTCCGATCCGCGAGCCCCTCGTCAATGCGGATGGCCTTGCCCTCTTACATGGCTGGCCGACCCGCCTGCGGCCGATCGCTGCTGGTCGAGGCGATCTTGGGAGAATCTGAAAGTGCGGGCTAACTCCATATATTCCAACTATATTCGAACGATAGAACCATATTGAGGGCAATTCCCGATTCCGTCATCATCCCGTCAAGATTGCCGCGGGCGAAAGTCCCAGAGCGGAATGCCCATTTTCACTGCCTTGTCCGCAAGATTGTCCTGGATACCCGTTCCGGCAAATATGATGAGCCCCACAGGGAGCGCCTCGAGCATACGGTCGTTGCGCTTGAACGGGGCTGCCTTGCCGTGCCGGTTCCAGTCGGGACGGAAGGCGACCTGCGCCACGCCGCGACTGTCGGCCCAGCACGCCGCTGCCCGCTCGGCGCCCGTCGGCGTCGCTCCGTGTAGAAGGATCATGTCGGGATGCCGCGCCCTCGCCTTGTCGAGCGCATCCCAGATCGCCGCATGATCGCCGCCGCTGCCCCCGGTGAAGGCGATCCGCGTGCCCGCAGGCAGCAGAGCCGATGCCTTCTCGCGCAGTCGCGCGTCGAGGAAATCACGGCTGTCGATCATCGACGCCGTCATGGTCCGGTGCTGGATGCGCGAGCCGGTACGCGGCGCCCAGGCCTTGCGAAGATGGAGCCGGAACTTTTCGGCCGCCGCCTCGCGGAAAAACTCCATCGCGTCGCGGCGTTCGATCAGCGAAATCCCTTCGCGGGTCGCGCGTTCGAGTTCGACCGAACGGATCTCGCTGCCATCCTGCTCGCGCTGCAGCTTCCGCTGCGCTTGCTCATTGTCGTCGAGCTGCCGTTCGACCCGCTCGCCGGCGCGGTGGAAGACATTGACGAGGTTCCAGAGCAGGTCCTCAAGGTCGGGTTCGATGCGGGTTTCGGTGAGGCATCCCGCAAGCCCATCGAACATGTCGGCGATCGCGCCGCCCGAGAGTTGGGGATCGGGAAGCGGCCGCGGGTCGGGCTCATCCTCGAAGGGCCGGTGGCCGAAGAGCTGCATTTCCTGGAGCAGATAAGCTGTCGAGCCGGGTTCCGCCGGACGATCATGGGGGGCGGTATCTTCGCGCATCTTGAGTCTCCGTCTGTCTGAGCCGCGCCTCGCGCGGCCTTCGTGGCGACGAAGAGCGGCATGCGGGGCGGGACCGCATCGCGGCGCGCCGCGACCGGAGCAAAGCGGAGGATGGCGGGGCGCGGCTATTTTGCTTCGCGATGCAAAGGAGCCGCCGGCTCCGGCGGAAAATAGCCGCGCCACCGCCATTGCGGACCCGCCCCGCCTGCCGCAGTCGCCCCCTCAAGAAGGCCGGGCGCGCGCCGCCAGCGGAAGGCCACCGCGCACCGATCCCGCCCCTGCCCGTTCCGGCGGCCCCAAAGCGATCAGAAATGTTTCACGCGATCCGCAGCCACGAGCTGTGGACGAAGCGAGGCAGCCATGGCGTTCCGTCCGAGGGTCTGGAGATCGCCGTTGAAGTCGCCATGCCGCGGCTCGAGCGGGCAGACCTCGATGCCGCGCTCGGACGCTCGCTCGCGGAGTGTGGCAAGCGCGATCGCGCCCGCCGGATCATCGTCGCGCGCGATGTAGAGCCGCTCAAGGGCGTCGGGAAAGGCGATGGCGGCCAGATGGGCGCCGGATAGACCCGCGATCAACGAAAGCCCGGGTAGGATCTGGCGCAGCGATAGCATGGTTTCGAGGCCTTCTCCCGCGGCCATGACGGGAGCTGCTGCGCCCAAGCGGACGCCATGTCCGAGAAGATGCCCCATGGCGCGGCGGGGACAGGCGACCGGCGCCTTGTCCTTCGTCTCCGGGTCCAGCCAGGTTCGGTGAATCCCGGTGACCATCCCGTCCAGATCGGTCACCGCCGCGATCATTGCCGGCCACGCGGCCCGAACGTCGGGGGCGTCGTCTTCCGACGGCCGATAGAAGCAGTGCGGATGAAAGCGCAGCGGATCCGAGAGTAACAAGTCGGTGATCGATCGCCCGGCGAGATAGGCTTGCCCCACGCTGTTCAGCATCGGCTTCGATGCCGCCCACAGCCGTCTCGCAGCTTCGGGAGATCCGCTTGCCGCCCTTGCCGGCGCCGGATTGCGCAGGGCATCGGGCGGTGGCGGCAGACTGAGGAAGTGCCTCGCCTCCTCGAGCGTGTCGCGGAAACTTGCATGGCCGCAGCTTGCGGCGATGATGTCGAGAAGATCGCCATGGTCGCCGCTCGCAGCATCGGTCCATTTTCCCGCCGGCCCGCCATCGCCGCTTGCGGAAAGCCGGACATAGAGGCTCCTGCCCGGTGTATTGCGCACA
The DNA here is from genome assembly GCA_015657575.1 of Sphingopyxis sp. Lineage (GTDB taxonomy): Bacteria > Pseudomonadota > Alphaproteobacteria > Sphingomonadales > Sphingomonadaceae > Sphingopyxis. The sequence continues at coordinate 10,244 of JACDQN010000379.1, read as the reverse complement.
TCGCCAACCATCCAGTAATGGCCCTCGCGGCGACCGCGGGAGAGATAGCGGCGGCACACCGCCTCGGCATTGTCTGCGAGACGGCGCGCGATTTCTGATGCTGGACTCGACATGCGGGGCTCCTTCAGGCGGCCTTGCGATCCTGGACCCGCTGGATCGGAAACCGATCGACGAGCGCAGCGAACACATCGGCGCCAGCAGCCCCTGCCGGCACGTAGAGCTTCAGCTTCCATGAAACGATCTCGGAGATCAAGCCCATGGCTTTCAGCCGCTCGACGCCGAGATCATTGAAGCCGACAAGCTCGACCCGCCAGTCGTTCATCGCGCGAACCCGCCGCAGGCTCTGGCCTTCGGCGAGCGCGAGTATGATCTCGCCCGACTGCACCATGCGCCAGGCATCGCCGACGGGAAGTTTCGCCGGCGCGTCGCCGGTCACCGAGGCCGCCCATGCCGGCGAGACCTTGCGCCCGATGATCCGCTCGCCTGCACCGGTCTGGAGCCGATATACCCGTGTCGATTCCTTCGGCAGCCGCTTCCAGATCGGCAGCAGCAGCCCCGCAACGATGTGCAGCGTCGACATCTCAAATTCGGGAAGCTCGGCCAGTTCGGCGCTCCAAGCTGCGCCGAAGGCCTCGGCATCGACCGGCCGCCAGTGCGAATGCTCGAAGTCCTCGGCGAGCATCTTCATTTTCTCGAGCGGCCGCTGAAGCCCGACCCGCCGATGGACGTTGCCATCATCGTCGACAAGGCTGCGCGCCCTGACCTTCACGGCCGCGCGGCCCGAATGCGCGTTCACGAGCAGCTCGCCGCCCCAGCCCGAGACGATGTCCATAGCATCACCCAGCGACAGCGGCGCGACGCGATCCTTGCGCTCGATGGTCAAGAGCTGCGTCACCGCGCCGGTGCCGGGATGCGCGTAGATCGTCTCGCGCGACGTGACCGTGAAGCTCTCTGCGCGCAAGGTTTCGAGGCCCATCTCGTAGGTGCCCGACGCGATCGCGCCCTCGATCCGGCTCGCGACCAGGCCCTCGAAGGTTTCGAAGAGGATGTTCTGGAGGTCGATCGTCAGCGCGAGCATGCGGTTGAGGAAAGTCGTGATCGGCGGCAGCTCGTCTTTCAAGCCGCCGTCGTCGGTCAGCGAAAGCCCCGTCGCCGCCTCGAAGGTGAGCAGGGAGCAGTCGTGGACCTTGCCGTCGACGAGGAGCTGGTAGAGCTGGCGCAGCGCATCGCGCGCATAGAAGGATTCCAGATTGTCCTCGGGCCGGAACATGTTCTGCCCGCCCGTCTGCCGCTGGCCGCGGGTGATCGCCCCCAGCGTGTCGAGGCGCCGCGCGATCGTCGAAATGAAGCGCTTTTGCGCCTTCACGTCGGTCGAAACGGGACGGAAGAGCGGAGGCTGCTTCTGGTTCGTGCGATTGGTGCGGCCGAAGCCCTGGATCGCAGTGTCGGCCTTCCAGCCGGGCTCGAGCAGATAGTGGATGCGGCGGCGCTGGTTCTTCACGCCGAGGTCAGCGTGATAGGAGCGCCCGGTGCCGCCGGCTTCGGAGAAGATCAGGATGCGCTTCTCATCGTCCATGAAGGCGTGGGTCTCACCGAGGTTCGCGCTGCCGGGCCGGTTCTGCACCGCGAATCGCACCGAACCATTGCCGCTCGTGACCGGAACGATCCGGCGTGACCGACCGGTGACCTCGGCGACCGCATCCGTCCCGAAATACTGGACGATCTGGTCGAGCGCGCCCGGCACCGGCGGCAGCGATGCGAGCTTCTCGATCATCGCATCGCGGTGGCGCGCCGCCTCGCGGTTCACGATGGGGTTGCCCTCACCGTCGAAAACCGGGCGCGACGAGAGATTGCCCTCGCTGTCGGTGCACGGCTCATAGAGCTGGACCGGAAAGCTGTGCGCGAGATAGTCGAGCACATATTCGCGCGGCGTGATGTCGACCGACACATCGTCCCAGTCCTCGGTCGGGATCTCGGCAAGCCGGCGCTCCTGAAGCGCCTCGCCGGTCGAGACGATCTGCACCACGGCGGCATGCCCAGCCTCGAGATCGCGGCCAATGCTCGCGATCGTACTCGGGGTCTGCATCGCGGTGATCAGATGATTGAAGAAGCGCTGCTTGGTGCTCTCGAACGCCGAACGCGCCGCAGACTTCGCCTGCACATTGAGTGTCCCATGGAGCGCGCTCGTTACCCCGGCTGCTTCCATCGCGGCATCGAGATTGTTGTGGATGACCTGGAACGCGCCCGCATAGCTGTCGTAGATCCGCCGCTGTTCGTCGGTCAGTGCATGTTCGAGCAGCTCATATTCGACGCCGTCGAACGAGAGCGAGCGCGCGGCATAGAGGCCGAGCGCCTTCAGATCCCGTGCCAGCACCTCCATCGCCGCCACCCCACCTTCCTCGATCGCCGCGACGAACTCGCTCCGCGTCGCGAACGGAAAGTCGCTCCCGCCCCAGAGGCCGAGACGTTGCGCGTAGGCAAGGTTCTGCACCGTCGTCGCGCCGGTTGCGGACACATAGACGATACGTGCATCGGGGAGCGCGTGCTGCAGCCGCAGCCCTGCCCGGCCCTGCTGCGACGGCTTCTGCTCGCCGCGTGTGCCCTTGCCACCGGCAGCGTTCGCCATCGCATGGGCCTCGTCGAAGATGATGACACCGTCAAAGTCGGCGCCCAGCCATTCGACAATCTGGTCAACGCGGCCGACCTTGCCCTCGCGCCCCTGGCTGCGCAGCGTCGCATAGGTCGTGAACAAGATGCCTTCGACGAGCTTGATCGGATTGCCCTGACGAAACCGCGAAAGCGGCGTGACCAGCAGTCGTTCCTGCCCCAGCGCCGACCAGTCGCGCTGCGCATCCTCGAGCAGCCGGTCCGAGACGGAAAGCCAGACCGCGCGCTTTCGTCCCTTCAGCATATTGTCGAGGATGATGCCGGCAACCTGGCGCCCCTTGCCCGCGCCGGTGCCGTCACCGAGGAACCAGCCGCGCCGGAAGCGGACGCCCACCTCATTGTCCTCGCTCGCCGCGGTCACCATGTCCCACGTCTCGTCGACGGTCCAGGCGCCCGACAAATGTCCGGCATGGGCCTCGCCGGCGTAGATGATCGATTCGAGCTGGGCGTCCGACAAGATGCCGCCCGTGATCAGGTGTTCGGGAAGATTTGGCCGATAGCTGGGCTTCGGCGGGGCAACCGACGCCATGGCCGCGGACTGCACAAGCGCGGTCGGATGCGGCTTCGACGACGGAATGCCGAGCGACTGCATGGCATAGGGCTCATAGATTGCCTCGGCGAGCTGGCCCTCGGGCGCCTGCCAGTCGCAGGTTTCATAGCAAAGCTCTGGCGCCGAAATCGGAGCCGCCGACGTCTGCGCTGGGCGCGCAGGCGCATTGGTCCCACCGGACGGCATTGGCGAGATGCGAACTGGAATTGGCTGCGCCGGTGCCGGGGGCGGCACGGGCGCGGATCGGTTCGGCACGGCGGCGCGAACCCATTGGAGCAGAATGCCGAGATCGGCCGCCTCGCCGTGCGAGGGCGCTATGACGCCCGGATCGCCCGCCGGCACCTTGTCGATCACGAGAAGCCGGGTGCTCGTCAACGTGCCATGCTTGGCATAGACCTTCCCCGCGATCGCCGCCGAAAAGAGCAGCGTGCCCTGCATCTGAAGACGCACGAACGCATCGCGCCACGCGGGCGCCTCAGGCGAGCAGTTCGCCCCCACGATCGCGACAAGCCGGCCCCCTTCTTTCAGACGCGATAGCGCCGATCCGATATGACGAAGGGCCGCGTCGCGCATCGTCCGCTCAACGTTCGCCACCGCCGAGAAGGGCGGGTTCATCAGTATGACAGCGGGCCGGACATCGGGATCGAGGCGATCATCGATCGAAGCGGCATCGTGCCGCGTTACCGATGCGCCCGCAAAGAGGAGATCGAGCAGATCCGCCCGCGAACCAGCGAGTTCGTTGAGCACCACGCGGCGGCCCGCCGAGCTCGGCATGGATCGCGAGCATGCCCGTGCCCGCCGACGGTTCGAGAATCGTGTCGCCCGCCTGGATCGACGCTGCTTGGGCAGCAACGAAAGCCAGAGGGAGCGGCGTCGAATATTGCTGCATCGCCTGGCTCTCGAGCGAGCGCCGCGTATGGGTCGGGATGCGGCCCGCGAGGCGCTGCCATATAGCAAGCTGCGCGATAGGGGTCAGCTTGCGGACCGGGGGCGTGGCGCCATAGCGGCGCAGCAGGAGGATCTGCGCGACCTCGCAGGCATCATAGGCGGCCTTCCAATCCCACGCACCCGCCGCATCGCTCGCACCGAAGGCCCCGGTCATCGCCCCGCGAAGCGCGGTCGTGTCGAAAGGCCTCCCTGCCTCAAGCAGCGGAAGAATGGCCTCGCCGGCCGCGAGAAGCCGCGCCGCGGCCTCAGCCGCTGAAGATTGCGCAAGAGGAAGCGCGGCGGCGGACGCCGCGCGCGAAGGCAGATTCTGCATGTCGGAAATCCTCGGGAGAGCGGGAATGGAACGAGCCAGCGGCCGCTCTCTCTCGGACCCGGTGGCTTACCCCTCCCGGCCATCCTCTCCTCTAACCGAACCGTTCGCCCGCCTCGGTGAAGCTGTAGCCGTTGGCGGTGATCGCCTCGTCGACGACCTCGTCGGAGGTGAGATAGTCATACTCATCCTCAAGCTTGCGGTAGAGCCAGCGGGCAAGATCGCGGAGCGCCTCGGCGACATCGTCTTCGTCGGTCGGCGTCATGGCTTGATAGACTGCGCTGCCGCGTTCGACGGCGATCTCCATGCAATACTCGTGATAATATCGGCCGCGGTGGGTGATCCGCGCGCCGAGCTGGAAGAAGTTGCTCCATTGCGCCGCCCGGAGCGTGTCGGCGATCCTGTGCAGTTCCACGTCCTTTGGCGCATAGGCGCGGATGGCGCGCGCACTCCCGCGCACATAGAGATAATTACCCTCGAAGCAGGCGCCATCGCCTTGGCTCGCGAACCCTGAGAACCAGATGCAGGGCCTCCGCCGCGTCCCGCCGCCATAGAGGCGAACCGGGACGCTCGCGAGCGAGATGCCGAGGATTTCGCATATCTGCTCGAAGTCGGAATATACCGCACAATACCAGTCGTCGTCGAATGCGCCTTGGCGATACCAGTCGCGCGCCTTCTCTTTCGCCTCCTCCGACAGCTCGTCGAAGCTGTAGACGATCGTCTCGATAATCTCGGCCATGACATTCTCCTGAAACGAAAAAAGCCCGGCGCAGCGGCCGGGCCAGTGAGTGGTCGCCGGGCCGGTCAGGCGGCGGCCTGACCTTCAGCCTTCAACCGGTTCCGCGCCTCGTCGAGGAACGAGGCGGTCGACATGGTCTCGACGGCGTCCGCGGTGATCAGGGTCGCCATGCCGCCGAATCCGTCTGGGCGCATCTTGGTGCATGTCCAGGCGGCGACCACTTCCACATCGTCGAGCGCATCGCAGCGCCGGACGATGTCTTGGAAAATGCCCTCATAGCCGATCACCGACATGTCGAGCGCGAGCTCGCCCTCGACCGGGTCGAGTTTGCGGAGCTCTTCCCGGATCACGGTCACGGCGTAGCCGTCAGGATAGGGATCGACCTCGAGCAGCTGATGCACCTCGGATAGTTCGAGGTGCAGAAGGTCGTTCACATAGTCCTCGGCGAAGAAGTAGACGCTGTCCTCCTCCCCTTCGTGGCTGAACATCCCGATCAGCAGCCGGTGCTCGAGCAGGGTCATCGCGCCGCGCGGAATATCCGGGCGCACGATCGTCGGCGAATGATAGTCAGCGATGTGCCGTCTCCTGCTCGCAAGGTGCGGCGGCGATCGCGGGGTCACCCTCGACGACGAGCGGCGGCACCGTGAACTCGGCCTCGTCGAAATAGGCGAGGACTGCCTCGACGCTGCCGCGCCGCTCGACCTCGTGCCGGTCGATCAGCACCCGGTCGGACTCGTCGACGATGAAGCTGTCGGGCGTCCCGTCGCCGCGGTAGACGATCCGTTCGGCGCTCCATTCAGCGAAAAAGCCGCCCGCCCAGAAGCGGTACGGCAGGCGATGGTTCTGACAGAAGGTCTCGAGCGCTTCGACCTTGCCCCACGCGACTTCGTTCGCGAACAGTTCGAGGGGCTCCCCCGGCGTCCGGTGCGACGGCTCGAACGCAGGTCCGTCCCATTCGATCGACAGGCTCTCGGCCGCGATCACGTCGGCGAGTTCGAGATAGGAGTCCGGCGGCAAGGCGCCGCCGAGCTTGAAAGAAATCGAGACGCGGTCAGCCATGATCGCCTCCCGCCGCGAGCGCCGGCAAAGCTGATGCGGTTCCAGAAAATTCGTTTCGCATTTTCATTCTCCATAAAAAGCGAAAGCCCGGCGCGATGGCCGGGCTTTGAGGTGCGAGTTGAGATGGCCGCTAGGCGCGGCAGAGGATCATTCGGCAGCGATCGCGTCGGGATCGCCGGCATCTTCACCTCCTTCCTCGGCAAGGAAGGCAGGAAGCTCGCCATCGGCATCATCGTTCGCCGGGCCATCCGATCCGGCGTCCGGCGCCGCCGCACCTTCGAGGGCGGGCGTTCGCATCACGTCGGGAAGCCAGCCGGCATCCTCGAGCAGTCGTTCGGCTTCGCGCGCCATGTCGCCCTTTTTGAGATGATCGATCATCCCGGCAAAATTCTCGCCGCGCGCCTCGGTGACGTCGGCGAGGATCCGCGGCTTGGGCACACCCTTGAGATAGCCGTCCGCCGTCGGCCGCCAGCCGGCTTCGACGACGTCGAGACCGACCGCGCGCGCGAGGACGTGACTGTGCGCGACCCGCCGCTCGATCATGTGCGCCGAGACCCGGCCATCATATTTGGGGACGATCTCGGCCTGCGCGTTGACGCCAAGCGATGCGCAATGGGCGAGAAGGCTCGCCCGGTCCTCGTCACCGAGTTCGAGCAGCCAATCCCAGACCTCCTTGTCGCTCTTGGGAAGCCGCGAGCGCCATCGGTCGATCCGCGCCGCAATGGCCTGGCCCGGGGCGCAATCGCGCAGACCGGCCGGAGCATTGGAGAAGCCGACCGAATTGATCGAGGTCTGCAGGCAGCTTTCGCGGCTGTAGCCATAAAAGCAGGACAGCACGAAGGCATGGAGGACCGCGAGATAGGCCGTCGCCGGGCTCTGCGCGAAGGCATCCTGCAAGGCGAGCGTGCGCCAGGCCGTGAGATCAGATACGAGGCGCTCCGACAGCGGCTTCAAACCGCTATCTTCATCCTCGCCCTCCGGGCTTCCGTCGGCGGGCGCGAGTGCCGCAGCGCCGCCGACACCGGCGGCCGCCGCGTTGCCCTTGCCGTCATCGGACCCTTCGGCATCCGGCTCCTCGGGGGAGGCTTCGTCCTCGGGCTTCACGAAGCCGCGTTCGACCCGCAAGGTCCCGTCGTTGTCGATCGACACGAAGGCACCGGCGATCGCCACATCGGACGGATCGAAGCTGATCGGGCGGTCGTTGATCCGGCTGATCTCGGCATCGATCGCTTCGAGCCGCGCGTGCACCTCGTCGGGAACAACGTCGGCATCGCACCATTCGGCGTTGAGCTCCTCGCCTTCGGCTTCCAGCTCGGCCGCGCGCTTCTCCTCCCCGTCGCTCATCGGCACCTCGTCGCCGGCGATCGTGCGAAGGCCGCGCCCCGGATTCCAGGGGTGCTCCTCGGCGACATCGAGCCACTTCCAGCCTTCCTCGCTGATCCGCAGCCCCTCCTCCTCGAGTTTCGCGGCAACGAGCCGGTCGAGCAGCGCGGGGTCGGTCAACCAGCCACCGTGGTCGGTCTCGAAAAGGTCCCGCACGGTGCTGCCGCCGGCCTCGACATAGGCATCGAGCCCAACGAACCGGACGCGCTTGTCCGCGGCGCGCACGCTGTTCTCGGTGAGCTTCTGTCGAATGAAAGATGGCGACGGATGATAGGCGTCCGCGACCATTTCCCAGACCTGTACTTGTCGTTCTTCATCGTCCGAAACCGTGAAGGCCATCAGAATTTCCAGCGACATGCCGTCGGCGGCATAGATGTCGAGGAGTTTCGGCGACACTGATGCGAGCTTCAGCCGCTGGCGCACCACGGCCGGGGTGACGAAGAAGTGCGCTGCGATGTCCTCGACGCCCCTCCCCCCTTCTCGACCAGCGACTGCATCCCGCGGAACTGGTCGAGCGGATGGAGCGCCTCGCGCCGGGCATTCTCGGCGAAGCTGTCGTCTTCCGCGAGAATGCCACAATCATGCGCTTTGACAATGCAAGGGATCGGAACGTCCTTCGCCAGTCGTTTCTGTTTCACCAGCAACTGGAGCGCTTCCCAACGCCTGCCGCCGGCAGGAACTTCATAATCTCCGGTTGCCTCGCCCGCGGAATCCAAAATAGGCCGGACATTAAGGCCCTGAAGGAGGCCGCGTCGCGCGATATCCTGCGCGAGCTCGGAAATGGTTTCGCCGGACTTGATCCGGCGAACATTCGATTGAGAGAGATAAAGCCGGTCGAGCGGGATATCTCGCGACGGGTTGAGTGTTACTTTCGGCTGCTGTTTGGCCATGGCGTTTCTCCATGGCAGGCAGCCGGAAGACTCTCTCCCGGCTTCTCGCCTGCCACGAAGAATCCCCCCCACTCTTGCTCTGGAGGGCCGAAGGCGGCCCGCGGGATTAGGCAGACCTGCTCGGCCAATCGCGGCTATTTTCCAAGCCCTCAGCCAGTCCCCATCCCGTGGCGGCCTCCTCAAAATGGTCGCTGCTACGGCTCTGAAGCTTCGGCGACTTCCGGCTCCTCGCGATTTTGGGGATCCACTTCTCGTCCGAGACAATAATCCCCCCAGGCGTTCATGAGTTTCACGCGGGCGCCGGGCTTATCCTCTGTGCCGAGGTAGGTGGTTCGGCGGTAGGCAGCCTGCACCGCATCGGGCGTCTTGTGCGCAAGCGCCGCTTCCACAACGGCGTCGGGGAAGCCTTCGTTGGCCGCCCAATCAGTGAAGCTGGACCGAAATCCATGGACATGAAAAGGCTCGGCCATATCACGTAGCACCTTGAGCAGCGTCATATCGGACATCGTCTTACCACTTACACCGGGGAAAACCACGTCTGTGCCCGAGAGTCTGAAAGCATTAGCTTTGGCGACCACTTCCAGCGCGGCATCAGACAGCGGCACGATATGCGACTTGCCCCGCTTCATATGATCGGCGGGCACAGTCCACAGCCGCCCCTCGATGTCGAACTCATCCCACGTCGCCAGACGCACCTCCTGACTACGCGCACCGGTCAGGATGAGTAGTTCCAGGGCAAGCCTACTGTAGGATGGCTTGCGCTGCAGGACGGTGATGAAGCCTGGTAAAGCCGCATATGGCATCGCCTTGCGATTCTCGGTCTTCTTGAGTTGCCGGGGCAAGCCACGCCCCGCTTTCAGGCTGCTATTTCCTGAGGGAGCCTCTCGTGAACGCCAGCCTTTGGCATGTGCATAATCTAGCACTGTGCAGATCCGGTTGCGCACCTGACGGGCGGTCTCGGGTATCTCCTGCCAGATCGGCGTGAGGACATTTATAATGTCAGCCGCAACAATCGCACCGGTCTGCTCGTCGCCCAGTTTAGGGAAGGCGTAATTCTCAAGGCTGGAAAGCCATTGGCGAGCATAAATGTCGCTCTTCCATCCCGCCTCGTTCTCGGCGTGATACTGCTTCGCCGCCTCTCGAAATGTCATCTTGGCAGCTGCCTCGTCCTTGCGCTCAGCCAAAATGTCGCGCCGCTCGACCTTGATCGCCTTGCGAAGCTCGCCGGCCTTCTCGCGGACCTGCGCCAAGGTAAACATCCTCGCGCTCCCTAGCCCAATGTCCTGCCGCTTGCCGTCGCGCTGCAGGCGAAGGGTCCAAGAGGCCCCTCCCCGCTTGTCGACCTTCAAAAACAACCCGTCACCGTCCTGATAGGTGCCCGGATTCGCGAGTGCGGCCTTGACCGCAACTGCCGTCAGTTTGCCCATGGGATTTTTCCCCCACACTTTCTCCCCGCGTTCTGGGGAACCAGAGTGTGGGGGAAAGCCAATCTTCCCCCACACTTCCCCCACACCCTGCTCCGGCTGCAGGCAAATTGCGCCGGACGCGTGCGGACGATGAGAGCATCATACGCTAGGATTTCCGGGATTTCTAGGGGGTTCGACGGACCTCCTCGGATGGAAGGGTGGTGGACAGGGCTGGATTCGAACCAGCGTACGGAAAACCGGGCAGATTTACAGTCTGCTGCCTTTAACCACT
>JACDQN010000378.1 GCA_015657575.1 Sphingopyxis sp. | reverse complement strand
GCGCTTCGCGCTGCCACCTCCCCATGGGCTTCGCCACAGGGAGGAGTTTTGCGTCCGCTTCCGGCCGAAATCCGTCAGGGAATGGCGTAGGTCACATTCGCCTGCCCGACGGGCTTGTCGGCGTCGTCGGTCCAGATGCGGACATCCATCACCGCGAGCCGCTTGCCGAGGCGCAGCATATGGGCGTCGGCGAACAGCGGCCCGGGGCGGCAGGGGCGCAGGAACTGATAGTTGAGCGCGCTGGTCACCGCCATCGCGACCGGACCGATATGCGCAAGCACCAGCGCATAGGCCGCCATATCGGCGAAACCCATCTGCGTCGGGCCGGAGATCAGCCCGCCGGGGCGCAGCGCCTTGTCATTGGGGTCCATCCGCGCCTGCACATGGCCGGGCGCGGCCGATACGACAGTGCCGCGCGAGCCCGGCTCCGAATGCGGGAAAGCGGAAGCCAGAAACTCGTTGAGTGCGTCCGCATCCATGCGGATCGCGCCCGACGATATCGGAACCACCGCCTCCCCCGCCATGGCGCTTAGCGCGACAGCTTTTTGTAGGACGTCGCGTGGGGACGCGTCGCACCTTCGCCGAGGCGCCGAATCTTGTCTTCCTCATAGGATTCGAAGTTTCCTTCGAACCATTCGACATGGCTGTCGCCCTCGAACGCCAGGATGTGCGTCGCGAGACGGTCGAGGAAGAAGCGATCGTGGCTGATGACCACGGCGCAGCCCGCGAAATTTTCGAGCGCTTCCTCAAGCGCGGCCAGCGTCTCGGTGTCGAGATCGTTGGTCGGTTCGTCGAGCAGCAGCACATTGCCGCCGGCCTTCAGCATCTTCGCCATATGGACGCGATTGCGTTCACCGCCCGACAGCTGGCCGACCTTTTTCTGCTGGTCGGTGCCCTTGAAGTTGAACGCGCCGACATAGGCGCGCGTCTGCATCTCGTGCTTGCCGATCGACATCATGTCGTGACCGCCCGAGATTTCCTCCCAGACATTCTTGTTCGGGTCGAGCGCATCGCGGCTCTGGTCGACATAGCCCAGGCGGACGGTATCCGCCGATCGCGACCGCTGCCGCTGTCGGGCTGTTCCTGCCCCGTGATCAGCTTGAACAGCGTCGATTTACCCGCGCCGTTCGGACCGATGACCCCGACGATGCCGCCCGGCGGCAGCGTGAAGGACAGGTCCTCGAACAGCAGCTTGTCGCCATAGGCCTTCGAGATGTTCGTTACCTCGATCACCTTGCCACCGAGGCGTTCGGGAACCTGAATGACGATTTGCGCCTTGCCGGGGGCGCGGTTTTCCTGCGCCTCGACGAGCTGATCGAAGCTCTTGATACGTGCCTTCGACTTGGCCTGGCGCGCCTTGGGCGACTGCCGGATCCACTCGAGTTCGTCCTTGATCGCCTTCTGGCGGCCCTGGTCCTCGCGCGCTTCCTGTTCGAGGCGCTTGCCCTTCTTTTCGAGGTAGGTCGAATAATTGCCTTCGTAGACGAATAGCGGCGCGATCGAGTTCGAGGATCCAGTTCACGACATTGTCGAGGAAGTAGCGATCGTGGGTGACGAGGATGACATTGCCCGGATAATCGACCAGATGCTTTTCGAGCCAGGCGACGCTTTCGGCGTCGAGATGGTTGGTCGGTTCGTCGAGCAGCAGGATCGAGGGCTTTTCGAGGAGCAGGCGCGTGAGCGCGATGCGGCGCTTTTCACCGCCCGACAGATTTTCGACACTCCAGTCGCCGGGCGGGCAGCGGAGCGCTTCCATCGCGATTTCGAGCTGGTTGTCGAGCGTCCAACCGTCGATCGCGTCGATCTTTTCCTGCAGCGTGCCCATTTCCTCCATGAGCGCGTCGAAATCGGCGTCTTCCGGCGGGTCGGCCATCAGCGTGCTGATCTCGTTGAAACGGTCGAGCATGTCGGCGACGGGGCGCACGCCGTCCATGACATTTTCCTTGACCGTCTTCGCCGGGTCGAGCTGCGGCTCTTGCGCCAGATAGCCCACGGTGATCCCTTCGCCCGGCCACGCTTCGCCGGTGAATTCCTTGTCGATGCCCGCCATGATCTTCATCAGCGTCGACTTGCCGGTGCCGTTCGGGCCGACGATGCCGATCTTGGCGTCGGGGTAGAATTGCAGGCTGAGATTGTTCAGCGTCGGCTTTTGCGCGCCGGGATAGGTCTTGGTCAGACCTTTCATCACGAAACTATATTGGGCGGCCATGATATGCTCCGGTAGGGGCTGGGCCGCGGGCGCGGCCGGGAGAGTTGGGCGCCGGTTAGCGAATGGGCGCGGGCTTGGCAATCATTGGGGCAATCGACGCTTGCGCGCGCGGGGCGCGTCGTTACGAAAGCGGCATGAAAATCGCCGCTGCCCCTGCCCGCCTCGCCGGGTTCGCCGCCCTGCTTCTCGCCACCTCTGCATCGGCGACCATCCCGCCGCCGCCAAGCGCCGCCGAGTTGGCGCAGCGCGGAGACGATATCGCCTGGTCGATCACCGAGGATCTGACGACCGAGATCGGGCCGCGCATGGCGGGCACCGAGGCTGAAGCGGCTGCACGGAAATGGGCGGTCAAGCGGTTGCAGAATATGGGTTTCGCCAATGTCCGCGAGGAAAAGTTCGACATGCCGGTCTGGGTGCGCGGCAGCGAGGAGGCTTGGCTGACAAGCCCCTTCGCATCGCAGAAGCTGGCGATCACGGCGCTCGGCAATTCGGCTTCTACCGGCGCAAAAGGCATCGAGGGAGACATTGTCTATTTCGATGGCTTCGACGCGCTCGTCGCCGCGCCCGACACCCAGGTGAAAGGCAAGATCGTCTTTGTCGACCACAAGATGCAACCGACGCAGGACGGCAGCGGCTATGGATATTACGGCCGCGGCCGCTTCACTGGCCCCAATGTAGCAGCCCAGAAGGGCGCTGTTGCGATCGTCATTCGATCGATCGGCACCGACGCACACCGCAATCCGCACACCGGCGTCACCGGTTTCGAGGCAGGCGTAACGCCGATCCCCGCCGGCGCGGTCTCCAACCCCGACGCCGACCAGCTCGTCCGCCAGTGGAAACGGGCACAGCAGATGCGCACGAACGAAACCACGATGGGTTATACGCCCGAGCCGCTACGCCTGAAGCTGGTCCTCACGCCGCAGAACCTCGGCTCAAAGCATTCGGGCAATGTCATCGCCGAAGTTCCGGGCAGCGACCCCGCCGCCAGCCCGGTCATCGTCGCCTGTCATCTCGACAGCTGGGACCTGGGAACCGGCGCGATCGACGATGCCGCGGGCTGCGGAATCGTCACCGCCGCGGCGAAGCATGTGATGAGCGCGGGACAACCGCGCCGCACGATCCGTATCCTCTGGGCCGGTGCCGAAGAGGTCGGCGTGTTTGGCGGCAAGGCCTATTTCGACGCGCATGGCAAAGAGAGGCACGCCGTCGCGCTCGAATCCGATTTCGGCGCCGACCGCGTGTGGCGGATCGACTTCAAGCTTCCCGACAGTGCGAAGGAACTCGCCGACCGGATCGTCGCCGCGGTGTCGCCCTTTGGCGTCGTACGCGGCCGCCAGCCCGCGAATGGCGGCGCCGACATCGGCGCACTTGTCCAGGCGGGGGTTCCGGCGGTCGATCTGGCGCAGGATGGCACACGTTATTTCGATCTGCACCACACGCCCGACGACACGTTGGACAAGGTCGATCCCGTTCAATTGCGACAAAATGTCGTGGTTTGGAGCGCGGTTTTGGCGATTCTCGCAAACAGTGAGGATCGCGAACTTCTGTGACTGTTACGGAGAAATGACAGTTTTCCGCCCGCGTCGGCCATCTCAATTATTTTTGTTGACGATTCATGCGGAACGGCTAAATCCCGCGGCTCGCGGTACGGGAAGTTTTCCCGACGCGGAAAGGCATTTTAGGGAGCCCACACATCATGAAGAAGTTTGCTGCTATCGCCGTTGCTGCCAGCATGTTCGCCCTCGCCGCTTGCGGTGAAAAGGCTGCTGAAGAAGCCACCACCGAAGCTCCGGCTGCTGAAGCTGTTGCTGAAGAAGGCGCTGACGCCGCCGCTGCTGGCGCCGACGCCGCCGCTGCCGGCGCTGAAGCCGCCGCTGCTGGCGCCGAAGCTGCTGCTCCGGCCGACGCTGCTGCCACCGCTGCTGCTCCGGCTGACGCCGCTGCTGCTCCGGCTGCTCCGGCTGAAGAAAAGAAGTAAGTCGCAGCCCTTCGGGGCAATGACTGAAACGAAAAAGGACGGTCTTCCTTCGGGAAGGCCGTCTTTTTTTTATGTGCGGGCGGGGGCGTGTTGGGTCGGTTGCGATCGGTTGCGGGTGTCGCTCGTCGTTTCTCGGGACTTGATCCGGGGTTGGTGCTTGAGCGCTAGGCTGGCCGATCTCCAAAAAGCGGGATCCGGATCGGGTCCGGGATGACGAATTTGGGACATGGCTGTTAGCGGGCGGTTTTGGACGTAAAGCCCCTCCCCTTCAGGGGAGGGGTTGGGG
>JACDQN010000377.1 GCA_015657575.1 Sphingopyxis sp. | reverse complement strand
GCAGCGGCACCGGGCCGTGACCAGCAGCACTTCGGCGCCCGCCTCGGCGGCGGCGGCGGCGATCGCAAAACCCTGCTTCCCGCTCGATCGGTTGGCGATGTAGCGTACGGGATCGATCGGTTCGTGCGTCGGCCCGGCGGTCACGAGGATGCGGCGGCCGAACAGCGGGCGATGGTTGGCGGGGGCGAAGTCGGGCTGGCCGGTCAAAGGCACCACTGCCGGCGCGTTGGCCAGAGCCAGGTCGATCGCATCCTTGATCGCCTGCGGTTCGGGCAGGCGGCCGGGACCATATTCGCCGCACGCCATCTCGCCCTCGTCGGGTTCCATCACCGCCACGCCGTCGCCGCGCAGCGTCGCGACATTGCGGCGCGTTGCCGGGTGGAGCCACATGCGGACATTCATCGCGGGAGCAGCGAGCACGGGCTTGTCGGTCGCGAGCAGCAGCGTCGTCGCCAGATCGTCGGCGATCCCCGCTGCCATCTTCGCCAGCAAATCGGCGGTCGCGGGTGCGACGGCGACAAGGTCGGCTTCGCGGCTGAGCTGGATATGCCCCATCTCGACCTCGTCCTTGAGGTCGAAGAGGCTGGTGTAGACCTTGTTTTCGCTGAGCGCCGCGAGCGTCAGCGGCGTCACGAATTGCTCGCCCGCGCGCGTGATGACGCAGCGCACGACATAACCCGACTTGCGGAGCAGGCGGACGAGTTCGATCGCCTTATAGGCCGCGATGCCGCCGCCGATGATCAGCAGGATGCGCGGGGCGGGCATGGATCGACAATCTCCTTCGCCCGCTAGTTATGCGTCCGGGCCTGCCAGTTCAAGCAAGGCGGCAGCCTTAGACCGCGGCGGATGAAACGGAAACCCCGGGACGCAGCAATGATCGGAAGAGTGCGGTGAGCGCCGCGGGTGCAAAAACCAGTCCGATGAACAGGCTCGGGGCAATCAGCATCCCCCAATAGAAATTGTCCGGTCGCGCCGCGACCATCAGCAGCAACGCATATGTCGAGTGCACCCCAAAAACCGCGAGTCCGAGCCGTGACTTCCAGCCGGCCCAACCCAACAAGGCCAGCGGCACCAGCGTCGCGGCCGCCCAAGCCGGCGCGAAACGGAGGATCGACGTTTCACGAAGGAACGCCACATAGGTCGCCCATCCGCCCATCCCCATCCAGCCCGGGCTTGCGGCATCGGCCGCCGTCGTCGCTGCCGCAACCGCCGACAGATGCATGCCAAGGCCGGCGACAAACATCAGCCCGACGGCAAGCCAGCCCGCCGCCGCGCGCCAATCGCGGTCGAACAGCGCGAACAGGCCGAACAGCATTGCGACCGGCAGTACGGTTTCGCGGATCGACAAGGCCGCCGACAGGACGATCATCGCAGCCCAGGGCCGTCGGGGTCGATGGAAAGCGAGCGCAAGCGCGATCAGCGCGCCCGCCACGACTTCGTGGATCAGGATCCAGTCGCGCTCGACCAGCTGCCATAGGTTGACGGCGACCAGCAGCGCCGCAAGGTCCCCGGCGAGCCGCGAATCGAGCTCCGACCTCAGTCGCACGCGCCAGGCGCAGATCGCGGCCAGGCCCACCAGCAAGCCGAGCAATTGCGTCGCGGGCAGGCCGATCGCTGCGACAAGGTGCATCAACGTCGGCAGGCGGACTGCAAAAAAGGGCCTCAGCGGATAATGATGGGCGCGGTGCTCGGCCGCGACGGCCGCATAATAGGGTTCGCCCCCTTTGACCCGGTGCAGCACGTCCGCATAGAGCGCATGATCGCCGACCAGCCCGTCCTGCACCCGCGCGGACGCGTCGACCGCGGTAGCAACCTGCCCTCCGCTCACCAAGCCGGTCAGCAGCGAAGCAGCGAGAAGGAGGAGCAGGATTGCCGCGAAGGACCGCGGCAATCCTGTAAACCGGTTCGCACGCGCCGCAGGGAGCCTGTCCGCGATCATTTGCCCGCGACCGGAATGGAGGCAGCGGTCGCCGACGATATCCGCTTGGTCGGGACCCCGAGCGAGCGCAGCAACGCTGCAAGCGCCGCGGGCGAAAAGATCAGCCCGACGAACAGGGTCGGCGCGATCAGCATGCCCCAATAATCATTGTCGGTACGCGCAAAGAGCATGAAGGCGGCGGCATAGCCGAGTTGGATCAGCAATCCGGCGGTGCCGAGCCGCCCACGCCATGCGAGCCAACCAAGCAGCGACAGCGGGACAAGGATGGTCGCGAACCAGTAAGGCGCGAAAAAGCGGAGGATGGATGTCTTGTAGACGAAGGAAATATAATTGTTCCAGCCGCCGAGGCCGAGCCACCCACCTCCGGCCAGATCGGTCGGATCAGTCGCTGCGGTCACCGCCGCCGCATGCAGGAGGATTCCGATCGCGAAGGCGGCGCCCAGGACGATCCAGCCGCCGAGAGCGCGCCAGTCGCGGTCGATGAGGGCGAACAGGCCGAACAGCATCGCGACCGGAAGCACCGTTTCGCGAATCGCGAGTGCGGCGGCGATCGCCGCCATCGCCGCCCACGGCCGTTCGGGCCGATAGAGCGCGAGCGCGAGCGCGATCAGCGCGCCGGCGACCACCTCGTGTATCAGCACCCACTGACCCGACATCAGCTGCCCCAGATTGACCGCGATCAGCAGCACGGCAAAGCGGCTGTACGGTGGAATATCGGGTTCGCTCATCAAGCGGCGGCGCCATGCCAGCAATGTGGCAAGCCCCAGCAGGCTGGCGGCGACGATGCCCGCGGGCAAGCCGGTGACGCTCAGAATCGTCGCCAGCGTCGGCAGCCGCACCGCTGCAAAGGGCCGGAGCGGATAATGATAGGCGCGATGTTCTTCGGCCACCGCGTCATAATAGGGCGCCCCCGCCTCCATCTTGCGGAGGATCTTCACATAGAGTGCATGGTCGCCGATCATACCTTCGGCCTTGGCAAGCGCAGGCGAGGTCAGGTTCGGGTTGACGGTCTTGCGGCCCTCGACCGTCCCCAGCAGCATCAGCCCCGCGAGCAGTGCAATTAGCAGCGCCGCGACCGGACGCGGCAGTCCGGCGAGGCGGTTCCAGCCGGAAAGCGGCGTCGTTTTCGCTATTTGCGCCACGTCAGCGCCGCCGACATGGCGAAGTTCCACACCGCGCCGACGAGTACGCCGGCGATTCCCGCGACCCACCAGCGTTCGTGCTGGCCTGCGACCCAGGTTCCGATGCCGATATTCGCCACCGCACCGATCGCCGAAATCGCATAGAAGCTCGCAAGGCCGCCGACGATGCGCCAGCCCTTGAGCTTGCGATCTGCGTAGGTGAAGCTGTTGTTGAGAAAGAAGTTGAAGGCGATCGCGACCATTACCGCGCTCGTCTGTGCGGCGATGAAGGCGCTGCCGGTTTCGAGCGCGGCGCGCAGCACCGCGAGGTGGACGAACACGCCGAGGCCGCCGACCGCCAGGAATTTGAGCAGGCGGACGGGGACGAAGCGCCCGATCGTCTTGTCGGCGATCAATTCCAGATATTCGGCGATGACGCGCGCGCCGATCTTGCTTTCGCCCGCCTCGCGGCTGCGGAAATGATAGGGTATTTCGGCAACGCGCAGCGGCGTCGGCGCCGAGGCGATGATGTCGAGCAATATCTTGTACCCAATCGCCGACAGCCGCGGCATCGCAGTCTCGAACGCCTCGCGGCGCATCGCGAAAAAGCCGCTCATCGGATCGCTGATGTCGGTGCGCAGCGCGATCTGGCCGACACGCGTCGCAAGCCGGCTCATCCGCACGCGACCAGAGTCCCAGTCGCCGGTCCCCCCGCCGTCGACATAGCGGGTCCCGACCGCGATATCCGCGCGGCCCGATTCGACCGCATCGATCAAGCGCGGCAAGGCGTCCTCGCTATGCTGGAGATCGCCGTCCATCACCGCGATCACCGGCGCGGCAGTAGCGAGCACGCCCTCGATAACCGCCGAGGACAGCCCCCGCCGCCCGACGCGCTGGACGATGCGGACGTGGCGCGAGGTGCGACCGATGCGGCGCACGAGGTCGCTCGTCCCGTCGGACGAATTGTCATCGACAAACACGACTTCCCAGCCGCGCCCGGCGAGCACGACCGACAGCTTCTCGATCAGCTTTTCGACATTGGCGGCTTCGTTGAGCGTCGGCACCACGACCGCGACTTCGAGAGGAAGCATGTCGACCGAAATGATGGGGTCGGCAAGAAGGCTGTCGTAGCGCATGAAACCTCGGGCTTTTCCGGACAGTCGTCCGGGGTTGGTCGAGGGTCAGCCCTAGGGAATTAGGGTAAATATCCGGTAACCAGCGGCGAGAAAGCGCCGTTCAGCCAAGCCATTGCAGCAAGCCGGCACCCGCCGTTGCACCAACCAGTGTGGTCAGCGCATAGCGCCACCAGATCCGCCGTTCGCCCCCGTCCCACATCAGCGCGATGTCGGGCAGCGGCGGCGCCGGCGGCGCAGCGCCCTTGCGCGGAAGCTGCTCGTCGAGACGGCGGATGATGTCGGGAATCAGCGCCAGCGTCTTTCCCTGCTCGCGAAGCCCGTCGGCGAGCGCGGCTTCGGGACCGAGCTCGTCGCGGATCCATTCGCGCACGAAGGGGCCGGAGACGTCCCACATGTTGATCTTCGGGTTCAGCATCGTCGCGACGCCCTCGACCATCACCATCGTCTTTTGCAGCAGGAGGAGGTGCGGCTGCGTCTGCATGTCGAAATCGCGCGTGATCGCGAACAGCCCGTCGAGCATCTGCCCGACGCTGAGCTCGCTCACCGGCTTGCCGCGCATCGGCTCGCCCACCGCGCGCAGCGCCGTCGCGAACTCCTCGACGCTGTGATAGTCGGGGACGTACTGCGCCTCGAAATGGATTTCGGCGACGCGGCGATAATTGCCCGTGGTCAGCCCATAGAGGATTTCGGCGAGCCAGTAGCGCGCCTGCCGGTTGATCCGCCCCATGATGCCGAAGTCCACGGCGGCTATCGTGCCGTCGGCTTTCACGAACAAATTGCCCTGGTGCATGTCGGCGTGGAAGAACCCCTCGGCGATCGCCTGGCGCAGGAAGGCATTCACGAGGTTCGCCGACAATTTTTCCATATCGTGTCCCGCGGCGATCAGTTCGTCGCGGCGCGAAATCTTGATGCCGTCGATCCAGTCGAGCGTCATCACGCGGTTCGCGGTGCGATCCCAGTCGATCGCGGGAACCTCATAGGTCGGCACCCCGACCATCGCGTCGGCCAGTTCGGAGGCCGAGGCGGCTTCGCGGCGAAGATCGAGTTCGCGCAGCGTCCAGCGCCGGAAATTGGCGATGACCTCGCGCGGTCGAAGCCGTTTGGCTTCACCGCCGAACGCCTCGAGATGCGCGGCGGCCCATTCATAGGTTTCGATGTCGCGCGCGAACTGCTTGTCGATACCGGGACGGCGGATTTTCACGGCGACTTGGCGGCCGTCGGTCGTGACCGCGCGGTGGACCTGCGCGATCGAGGCCGAGCCGACGGGTTCGGGATCGAATTCGCTATAGAGGCTTTCAAGGGGGGCTTCGAAGACCGCCTCGATTTCCTGCCTTATGCGCTCGAAAGGCACCGGCGCGAGCGCGTCTTGCAATGTGAGAAGGTTATGCGCCGCTTCCTCGCCGACGAGGTCGGGGCGCGTCGCCAGCGTCTGGCCGAGCTTGACCGCTGCGGGGCCGATTGCCTGAAACGCCGCGGCATAGTCGGGGATTTTCGGCTGGATCGTCCCGAAGCGCGCGATCCGGCACAGCCGCTTGACCCCCGGCGGCGTCTGCGGCGCGGTCTCGATCCCGCGCAGCGCACCGTGGCGCGCGAGGATGCGGCCCCACTTCAGCAGGCGCAGGATATGGGTGACGGGTCGGGTCAACGGGCTCCCCTCCCGCTTGCGGGAGGGG
>JACDQN010000376.1 GCA_015657575.1 Sphingopyxis sp. | reverse complement strand
CCGCGGATGACCAACACCTTCATGCGCGGCGGCAACGACGATCCCGCCGAGCTTCTGTCGCGCGTCAAGAACGGCATCTTCGCGAAAAGCTTTGGCGGCGGACAGGTCGACATCGTGTCGGGCAAGTTCGTCTTCAGCTGCACCGAGGCGTACAAGGTCGAGAATGGCAGGCTCGGCGATCCTATCAAGGGCGCGACGCTGATCGGCGACGGTCCCAGCGTGCTGACCAAGGTCATGGGCATCGGCGACGACATGGCGATCGACGAAGGCATCGGCGTCTGCGGCAAGGCGGGCCAGAATATCCCCGCGGGCGTCGGCCAGCCGACGTTGCTCGTCAGCGGACTGACGGTCGGCGGTACGGCCTGACCCCACATTCGTCATGCCGGGCTCGATCCGGCATCCATGACGCCGTCGATGCAATCGACCCCGGATCAAGTCCGGGGTGACGATGAAGATGCTTGCGCGCTGTGATCCGCCTCACTTGGCGTTCGCCCCTCCTGCGCATATAGCTCGTTCAAACAAACCGAGAATCGGGTCGCATCATCCGCGGGGGCCGCCTCCGCAACAGGGAGGATTTATGCGTTCGACTTTGCGTTTCGTTTCCGTGGCCGCCGTCGCCGCGATGCTCGCCGCCGTGCCGGGGTCGGCGCAAAAATCGACCGGCCCCAAGGAACGCTATGAAATGGACGTCGCGACGATGTCCGGCTTTGCCGCGATGAGCGGCGGCAAGGGCGGCCTGGGCGGCGCGATGAGCATGGCGTTCGGCGGCGACCCCAGCAGCCGGGTCGCGCACCAGCTTCTCCTCCGCCTGGGTTCGAACCAGTCGCCGACCGCCCCGCCGCCGAAGGGCGATCATTTCTTCCTGCCGCAGGCGAAGATGGGCAAATCGGTGCCGCTGACCTTTGAACAGGGGAGGGAAGAACCCGGCACGACGCCCTTCGAACGCCCCAAGGGCCGCCTGCTTCTCTATTGGGGCTGCGGCGCGAAGGCCGGGCCGGGCCAGCCGGTAGTCATCGACTTCGCCAAGGTCGCCGCGGGGCAGATTCCGCCGAACCTGTTTTCGAGCGCGGTGCCGGTGATCCGCGAAGTGAGCAAGTCGAACAGCAAATCCTATATCGACTGGCCGAACACCAAGGGCGGCAAGCAGCCCGGTTCGGGATCGTCGCTGCTCGGTGCGCACCGCGTTGCGAGCAATATCGGACCCGACATCAATTTCACGCTGGCGCAGGATTATATGCAGGGGCTGTCGGCCTCGACCGCGATCCAGGGCGACCAGTCGGTGATGGTCCGCTGGAACGCGGTGCCGAACGCGACGGGCTATGTCGCGTGGACGATCGGCGGCATGGGGAATGGCAGCGGCAAGAATGACCTTGGCGACATCGTCTGGTGGACGAGCAGCGCGTCGAAGGAATTCGGCGGCGGTCTGTGGGACTGGCTGCCCCCGTCGGTCGTGTCGAACCTGATCACCAAGAAGATCGTGATGCCGCCGTCGCAGACGAGTTGCCAGATCCCCGCCGAGGTCAAGAAGGCGTCGGGCGAGATGCTGATGGGCAACCTCAACGCCTTCGGGCCCGAGGCGAATTTCTCCTATCCGCCCAAGCCTGCGGGAAATGCCGTGTGGAACATCGACTGGACCGCAAAGGTGCGTTTCCGGTCGCACACGATGCTGCTGATCGGCGCCGATTTCGGCGGCATGGGCAGCGCGAGCGGTGGCAGCACCCCTGCCGAGCCCGCGAAGAAAAAGAAGTGCAAGGGTCCGCTCGGCATCCCGCTTCCCGACGGCGCGTGCTGAAGGCGCGGCGAGTCAGCATAGGTTCAGACGCCCGCGGCTATGGCGGCCGCGGGTAGGGTATGAAGAGACAGGAGTCTGCCATGCGTCACCTGATACCGGCGCTGTTCGCCGCCGCGGCGATGATCGCCGCCCCCGCCGCCGCGAAGGAAAAGCTTGCCCCCGAGGCCGAGCTTGCCAAGCTGCTCGAAGGCCGCGTCGCCGGCGAACCGCAGAATTGCATCGCGCTCGCCCCGTCGACGAGCAGCCAGATCATCGACAAGACCGCGATAGTCTATCGCATCGGCGGCACCTTGTGGGTCAACCGCCCGCGAAGCGGTGCCGCGTCGCTGAACGACGACGATATACTGGTCACCAAGCTGACCGGAAGCCAGCTGTGCAGCATCGATTCGATCCAGTTGCACGACCGCAGCAGCAATTTCTATCGCGGCTTCGTCATACTCGACGAATTCGTGCCCTATCGGCGCGCAAAGGGCGAATAATATCGCCATTCCGGTGGGTTGAGCGATCCGGGGTTGCACAAAGCGCCCCGGATTGCTTCGCTGCGCATCATGACCGACGATATCGCAACGCCGCGCGCCCCGCCCGCCGACTGGGCGCAGCAATTGCTCGCCTTCTGGTTCGGCGACCATGATATGGAGGACTGGTACGGTGGCGGCCCGCAATTCGACGCCGAGGTCCGCGCTCTCGCCGAAGGCTGGCTCGAAGCCTTGCGCTCGCAGCCTGCCGATACCTTTCTGACCGACCCCGACACCGCGCTCGCCGCGGCGATCCTGTTCGATCAGGTTCCGCGCAATATCTATCGCGGCCATGCCGACGCCTTCGCGACCGACAGCCTCGCGCGTGCCATCGCGCATGGGATCGTCGCGCGCGGCTGGCATGAGAGCTTGCCCGATGAACGGCGTCAGTTCGCGTGCCTGCCCTTCCAGCACAGCGAGGACATGAGCGATCAGCGCGAATCGCTGCGCCTGTTCGGGCAGTTCGACGACCCGATGTTCCAGGACTATGCGCAGAAGCATTTCGACATCGTCGACCGCTTCGGCCGCTTCCCGCACCGCAACGACGCGCTCGGCCGCGCGACGCGCCCCGACGAGCAAGCGGCGATAGAAGAGGGCAAAAATTGGTGATAGGGCGGGCGCAACGCCTGAGTGGAGCGCGAATATGGCCGAATTCACCGACACGCTGACCGACAAGCATATCGCTTTCATCGAAAAGCAGCCGATCTATTTCACCGCGACGGCGGCTGCGGACGGCCGCATCAACCTGTCGCCGAAGGGCTATGCCGACAGCTTCCGTGTCCTCTCGGAAAGCCAGGTCGCCTATCTCGACCTCGGCGGATCGGGGAACGAGACGCACGCGCACCTCGCCGCCGACGGCCGCATCACGATCATGTTCTGCGCCTTCGATCGCACCGCCTTGATCCTCCGCATCTATGGCCGCGGACGCGCCGTGCTGCCGCAGGATGCCGACTGGGAAGCGCTCGCCGCGCATTTCACGATGCTTCCCGGCACGCGCCAGATTTTCGTGATCGACGTCGAAAGCGTGCAGACGAGCTGCGGCTGGGGCGTGCCGATGATGGAATTGCAGCACGAGCGCGACACGCTGCAGAAATATCACCGCCAATCCGACCCCATATTGTGGGTCGAAAAATTCCGGGAGCGCACGAAAAGCATCGACGGCCTGCCGACGCGCCCCACCGACCGTTTCTTCGCCGGCTGATGGCGCTCGTCGAACTCGTCCGCCTTCCCAATGGCGCCGAGGCCGAGCTGCTGCGCGGCCGGCTTGAAAGCGCGGGCGTCCACGCCGTCTGCTTCGACGCGGGCATGAACATCACCGAAAGCGTCGGCTTGCTGATCCCGGTCCGCATCATGGTGCTCGACGAAGATCTCGCCGAAGCGCAGGCGCTGATGGCGGAATTCGAGGGCGGCGGGAACGGAAACGCGGCCTGAGCGCTTGAAACGCAAGTCATGATCAAGGTCGCCAGCTATAATATGCGCAAGGGCATCGGGCTCGACCGCCGCCGCGATCCGGGGCGGGTGCTCTCCGTGCTCGGCGAGCTCGATGCCGATATCGTGGCGCTGCAGGAGGCCGACCGCCGTTTCGGCACGCGCGCCAGCGCGATCCCGCCGCATATGTTCGAGGATCATAGCGACTATGTCCCCGTCGACCTCTTGAGCGGGCGTCCCTATGCGATCGGATGGCACGGCAATGCGCTGCTCGTCCGCAAGGGGGCCGAGGTCGAGGAAAGCCATGCGCTTCACCTGCCGACGCTCGAACCGCGCGGCGCGGTCGCGGCCACGATCCGCATCGGCGACACGCGATTGCGCGTGGTCGGCATGCACCTCGACATTTCGGGTCTCCGCCGACGCCAGCAGGCCCGGGCGATCCTGAACCATGTCGCCGAGGGCGAAGACCTGCCGACGATCCTGATGGGCGACTGCAACGAATGGCGCAATCGCGGCGGCTGCCTTCACGATTTCGGCGAACGCCACCGCCTGGTCGATACCGGCCACAGCTTTCACAGCCGCCGCCCGGTGGCCAAGCTCGACCGCATCTTCGCCTCGCCCGACCTCGAGGCGATCGACGCCGGGGTGCACCAGAGCGCGCTCGCAGCGCGCGCTTCGGATCATCTGCCGATCTGGGCGCGGTTCAAGGCGGTGTAAAAGCCGGCGACCGCTTTGGAGTAGGAAGCGGCCGTTTCCCTGTTCCAAAGTTCAGGAAAGTTCAGCCTTGTGGAGCGTGTGGTTTGGGCGGGAGCTTATGCTGGCGCGCTGGACAGCGAGGGTTGTCATCTACCGAGTGAAAGAGCCGTGGAAAGGCTGGCATGGCCGGATAATGTAGGAAAGCGGTTTCTGCATGTCGGATTTGGGGTGGG
>JACDQN010000375.1 GCA_015657575.1 Sphingopyxis sp. | reverse complement strand
GGTCGCGACGCGACGCGGTTCTGCACCAGCACCTGCGCAGCATCGAGGTCGGTACCGATCTTGAAGGTCACGGTAATCGTGACATTGCCGTCGCCGGTCGACTGGCTGCTCATATAGAGCATATTGTCGACGCCATTGATTTCCTGCTCGATCGGCGCCGCGACGGTGTCGGCGACCGTTTCGGCCGACGCCCCCGGATAGCTCGCCTGCACCGTCACCGTCGGCGGGACGATGTCGGGATATTGCGACACGGGCAGCCCGATATAGGCGACCGCACCGATGATGGTGATGATGATGGCGAGCACGGCGGCGAAGATCGGCCGGTCGATGAAAAGCGGGATAGCGCATGGGAGAGCCCCTGTCTGAAACTACTCTGATCATCCCCTCTCGCTTGCGGGAGGGGCAGCGAGACTTGCGAGCTTGCTCGCTAGTCGCAGCGGGGTGGGCGGTTGTAACGGTGTAGGCCCACCCCCGACCCCTCCCGCAAGCGGGAGGGGAGAAACATCACCGCGCGAAGGTCGCCTGCGCCGATACCGGCTCGGTCGACACCGCCGCCGCCTTTGTCGGTGCCGCGGTGATCTTGCCGGCCTTGGTCACCGCCTTGGTGCCCGGACGCGCGAACTGATAGCCATTGACGACCACCCGGTCGGCCGGGGTCAGCCCGGCGCGGATCACGCGCAGGCCGTCGACCTCGGGGCCGAGTTCGACCGGCTTCGCGGCGACGGTCCCATCCTTGCCGACGACATAGACGATCTTGCGCGCCTGGTCGGTCTGCACCGCCGCGGCAGGCACGAGAAGCGCCTTGACCGTCGCGCCGGTCGAGAGGCGCATGTTGCCGAACATGCCGGGGGTCAGGAACATGCCCGGATTGGCAAAGCTGGCGCGGGCGCGGATCGTGCCCGAGCGCGGATCGAGGCCATTGTCGGTGAAGTCGAGCCGGCCCTTCCAGCGATATTCGCTTTCATCCTGCAGCCGCACCTCGACCGTCGCGCCCTGCTTGGCGGCGGCGCGCTTGGCTTTCAGGAACAGCGCTTCCGAGCCCTGGAAGCTGAAATAAATGGGATCCATCGCGTTGATCGTCGTCAGCAACGTGCCACCGGCATCGCCGGCCGACACGAGATTGCCCGCGTCGATCTGGCGGTCCGAAATGCGGCCGCCGAGCGGTGCGCGGACGGTGGTGAATTCGACGTCGAGCGCGCGCGCCGCGATACGGGCGTCGGCGCCGGCGAGGGCAGCGTTGGCCGCATTGACCCGTGCGCGCAGGCGATCGATCTCGCTCTGCGATACCGCCTCGACATCGACGAGGCGGCCGGCGCGATCGAGTTCGAGCCGCGCGAGCGCCAGGTCGCTCCGTGCGCTGGCCGCCGAAGCGCGCGCCTCGGCGAGCGCGGCGCGATAGGGGCGCGGATCGATGGTGAAGAGCGGCTGGCCCTTGCGGACGATCTGGCCGTCGGTGAAGTGGATCGCGGTGATCGCGCCCGACACGCGCGGCCGCACCTCGACCGCCTTCGACGCTTCGAAACGGCCGATATAATCGTCCCACTCGGTGATCTCGCGCGACAGCGGCGCGGCGACGGTCAGCACCGGCGCGGGCGCAGCGGCGGCTTGCGGCGCGCCGTCGCGCAGCAGCCACCAGGCGCCGACGACGAGCACGACCAGCGCGCCGATCCACGCAAGGCGGCGGCCGCGCCGCGGATGGAGCAGTTCCTTGAGTTCGCCGCGAACCTTGGCGTCGGCGGGATCGAGCTTGTCGATCGGAGTGTGGACGGTCATTGCGATGCCTTCTCTTTAGTCTCTGTCGGTGCGCGCGGGCGCACGGGTTCGCAGCCCGAAAAGCAGAGCTTTCGGTTCGATATTTTTCAGGCAGTCCTCATGGTCGGGCAGCGCCCCACGCGAAGGGGTAGCCGCCCTCGCCGCGTGCACCGTCGATGCGCGCGCCGGTCCCTGTTGCCTATGCCGCCGCGCGTTGCCCACGCGCGCACGGAACCGGACCCGCCCCCCGGGTTAAATCGATCTGGAGGGGTCCGGCCGCCGCATGGGATGAAGATGCGACGGCCGGTAGGGGGGAGAGCCCTGTCTTTGTATACTGGATGGTATATAAGTCATGTTGCGCTGCGTCAAGCGCATTCTGTACCGGCCGGTAAAAATTTTTCTACTAGCGCGAGGGCCACAGCTTCAGGCCAGCTTCGACAAGCCGTTCGAGCTCGGCCGCCGTCGCTCCGGCGCTCGCCTGAACGGCCATGCCCTGGTTCATCGCGACGAGGATCGCGGTCAGGCCTTCGACGTCGGTATCGGCGGGCAGGTCGCCCTCCTCCTTCGCGCGTTCGAACCGTGCGAGCAGCGAGCGCTTCGACGCGGCGCCGCGCTCGATCACCGCCTCGCGGATGCAGTCGGCTTCGGTGCCGCAGGCCATCGTGCCGATGACCTTCAGACAGCCATGCGGATTGTCGGGGCAAAGGTGCATCGCGAGCGAGCCGCGCATCAGCTTTTCAGCAACGCCGCGCGCGGTCGGCGCGGCGAGCGCGTCGCGCATATAGTCGAGCTTTTCGCGCTCATAGAGGTCGAGCGCCTTGTTGAAGAGCGCTTCCTTGTTGCCGAACGCGGCATAGAGGCTGGGCTTGGTGATCCCCATCGCCTCGGTCAGGTCGGCCATCGACGCGCCTTCATAGCCCTTGGTCCAAAAGACGCGCAGCGCCGCGGCCAGCGCCTCATCGACACAGAATTCGCGCGGGCGGCCCTTGCTCAGAGTGGCGGTTTCGATTTCCATAACGGGCGGTATATATGTTGCCTGCGCGCGA
The DNA here is from genome assembly GCA_015657575.1 of Sphingopyxis sp. Classification (GTDB taxonomy): domain Bacteria; phylum Pseudomonadota; class Alphaproteobacteria; order Sphingomonadales; family Sphingomonadaceae; genus Sphingopyxis. The sequence continues at coordinate 2,853 of JACDQN010000375.1, read as the reverse complement.
ATGTCCAGTGCGGACCCTATGCGAGCCTCGTGTCGATCGTCAGTCCGTTCTTGAGCGTCAGCGTGACGGGAGTCCGCTCGGCGATGTCGGCGAGCCGCGCGCGCTGCTCGTCGTCGAGGCCGACGACCGTCAAAGTCCGGTCGATCCGCTGGCCATCGCTTCCGCCCCGAAAACGCAGCGCCACCTCGAGCGATTCGAGCGGCCATTCCTTGCGGTCGGCATACATGCGCAGCGTGATCGCGGTGCAGGCGCCGAGGCTCGCAAGCAGCAGGTCGTAGGGCGCCGGGCCCAGATTCTGCCCGCCGAGCCCGGGCCCTTCGTCGGCGGTGATGGCGTGGCCGCCGACGCTGATTTCGGTGCGATAATGATCCTTGCCGATGCGGGCGGTTCCGTGCGCCATCCGATATTCCTCCTTTACGAAGCGCGCCGCTGATACCAGACAAGAGACGATCGGTGAAACCGGCAACGCCATGCTATTTGCCAAGGCTGTGTTGTCATTGTAATACGGCGCCCACGCATGAGCTGGTTCAAGAAATCCACCCCCCCGGCGCCGCAGCTTGCTTCCTTTCCGGCGGATGCGATGCCGGACCCGACCGCAGCGCCAGTCCCGCCGTTACCCGAATCGCGGCGGCGCAAATGGATGCGCCGGATTTCGCGCGGCTTCGCGATCTTCGCGATCCTCTTCATCCTGCTCGTCGGCTGGCTCGCGCTCACCGCGCCACTGTCGAAATCGCTCGAACCGATCGCGCCGCCGCAGATCACTTTGCTCGCGTCCGACGGTACGCCGATCGCGCGCACCGGCGCGGTCGTCGACGCGCCGGTCAAGACGAAGGATCTGCCGAAACATGTCACCGGCGCCTTCCTCGCGATCGAGGACAGGCGTTTCTACACTCACTGGGGCGTCGACCCGCGCAGCATCGCGCGCGCGGTGTGGAGCAACGTCACCGGCGGGCGCACCCAGGGGGGCAGCACCATTACGCAGCAGCTCGCCAAATTCACCTTCCTCACCCCCAAGCGCACGCTCGGCCGCAAGGCGCGCGAGGCGCTGATCGCGTTCTGGCTCGAGGCGTGGCTGACCAAGGACGAGATCCTCGAACGCTATCTGTCGAACGCCTATTTCGGCGACAACACCTATGGACTGCGCGCCGCCTCGCTTCACTATTTCTATCGCCAGCCCGAAAAGCTGACCCCGGCGCAGGCCGCGATGCTCGCGGGACTCGTGCAGGCGCCCTCGCGCCTCGCGCCGACGCGCAACCCCGACCTTGCCGAAAAGCGCATGAAGCTGGTGCTGAACGCGATGGTCGCGACCGGCGAGATGACCGAGGCCGAGGCGAAGGCGATCCGCACCCCGCGCATCGACGTGCGCACGACGGGCAGCCTGCCCACGGGCACCTATTTCGCCGATTGGGCGCTGCCCGAAGCGCGCAAATTGAGCGACGTCGGCTATTCGCGCCAGACGATCACGACGACGCTCGACGCGCGGCTGCAGGCGGTCGCGCGCCGCGTCACCGGCCGCGCCGGGCTCGGCAAGGCGCAGGTCGCGCTCGTCGCGATGCGCCCCAACGGCGAAGTCGTCGCGATGATCGGCGGCAAGGATTATGCGGCGTCGCCCTTCAACCGCGCGACGCAGGCGAAGCGCCAGCCGGGATCGACTTTCAAGCTGTTCGTCTATCTCGCCGCGCTGAAGGACGGTTGGGACCCCGACGACAGCATCAGCAACGAACCGATCGAAACGGGCGCCTATCAGCCCAAGAATTCGGGCGGCGCCTATTCGAAGACGATCACGCTCGAGGATGCCTTTGCCTCGTCGAGCAATGTCGCGGCGGTGCGGCTGCTGCGCGAGGTCGGCGACGACAAGGTGATCCGCATGGCGCGGGACCTCGGCGTCACCGCGCCGCTCGCGCGCGGCGACCCCAGCCTTGCGCTCGGCACGTCGAGCATGACCCTGCTCGAACTCACCGCCGCCTATGCCGCGGTCGCGGCGAACAGCTACCCGGTCGTCCCCCACGCCTTCGAAGCCGAAAAGCCGGGCTTCTTCGAAAATCTGGTCTGGGGACCCGACAGCTTCGGATCGTCCGACCACAAGGCGATCGAACAGATGCTGCGCGCCGCGGTCAATCGCGGCACCGGGCGCGCCGCGCGGCTGCCGCAGGCCAATTACGGCAAGACGGGAACGAGCCAGGACAATCGCGACGCGCTGTTCGTCGGCTATGCCAACGGCCTTGTCGTCGGCGTGTGGATCGGCAACGACGACAATAGTCCGCTGCAGGGCATTTCGGGCGGCGGGATGCCCGCGCGCATCTGGCGCGATTTCATGACCGAGGTGCGCGGCGGCAAGGCCGAGCGCAAGCAGGCGCCGCCGCCCGCGAACCCCGGCGGTCCGGTCCAGCCGCTCGACCTGCCCGAGATTCCGCAGCTGCCCGACACGGGGACGGTCCCGATCGGCGACCGGACCAGCGTCGGCATCGAGGGCGGCAATGCGGTGATCACGACCGAGATCGGCGGCAGCCGCATCGACCTGCGCCTGCCGATCAACGAAGGGCGCCCGCCGCCCCAGCCGGCAACCCCGCCGCCGCAATAGGGTTCGCCGCGCGACACGCTTGAATCGGCGAACGAAACGCCTACATTCAAAGCATCGTCAACAAGCGAAAGGAGGTGGTCGAATGTCTCATTGTCACACGCCGCATGCGCAGATAAGAGCATGACCTTCCTCGCGGGGGTCCGGCTCTAACAAGCTGTCCGCGACAGGCACGACAATGGAAGGGCCGCTCCGCAAGGGGCGGCCCTTTGTGCTGGGGCCGCGGCGATCGTACGGAGTGAAAAATGGAGGCCCGAGCCGGAATCGAACCGGCG
>JACDQN010000374.1 GCA_015657575.1 Sphingopyxis sp. | reverse complement strand
GCGCGCCATTTTGAGGATGTCGGCGACGCAGGCGTTCGAGCAATGCGCGATGTCGACGATCATGCCTTTGGCTTCCATGTCCGCGACGACCTGCCGGCCGAGCGGGGTGAGACCGCCCTTCTTGAGGCCGTGCATCGATCCCGCGAGATCATTGTCGAAGAAATGGGTGAGCCCCGCCATGCGGAAGCCCGCATCATAGAGCCGGTCGAGGTTGGCGATGTCGCCTTCGAGGACATGGAGCCCCTCGATGCTGAGCATCGCGCCGGTCACGAGCGGCTTGCCCCGCCGTTCGGCGAGCAGCGCGTCGAGATCGGCGGGCCCGGCGACGCGGCGGAGCTTGCCGTCCGATGCCGCCACCGCGCGGTCGAGTTTGGTCGCATGCCACCGCGCGCGTTCGAAGAGCGAGTTCCAGGTGCGGATCGGCTGCAGCTGGGCGATCACGAGGCCGGTGATATTGTCGGTGTCGGCGCCGTTGGCGTCGTAATTCTGCCCCTTGGGCGACTTGGTCGTGCTGGCGAGAAGCTGCAGCGCGACATGCCCGTCTTCGAGCCGCGGCAAATCCATGTGGCCGCGGTCGGCGCGCTTCAGAAAATTGCGGCTCCAGAGCAGGCTGTCGCTGTGCAGATCGACGATGGTCAGCGTCTTGTGCAGCGCCTCGGCCTGCGTGCTCACCGGTGGCAGCGCCTTGCCGTCGATCTTGTTGAGGTCGTTTTCGATGAGGCCGGGGGCGAGCGTGAAGAAGGCGCCGGCGGCCAGCGCGATGATGATGAGGATGCTGATGATCCAGCGGCGCATCGTCAGACCTTCGTCAGGGTGACGAAACTATAGGCGGGGCGGCCGGCGTCGTCGGCGGGATGATCTTCGCGCGCGGTCTCGCGCCATTCGTTTTCCGCCGGATAGGTGATGACCGCATCGCCCTTGGGTTCCAGCGCGACTTCGGTCAGCTCGATGCGGTCGGCCAGCGGCAGGAAGAGGCGGTAGATTTCGGCGCCGCCGATCACCATCACATGCGGCGCGTTGGCGAGCTTCAGCGCCTCCTCGATCGTCAGGGCGGGCTCGGCGCCCTCGTCCTGCCAGTCGGGGTCGCGCGTCAGCACGATGTGGCGGCGGCCTTCGAGCACGGCGGGCAAGCTGTCGAAGGTCTTGCGCCCCATGATCATCGGGCGCCCCATCGTCAGCTGCTTGAAGCGGCGGAGATCGGCGGGCAGGTGCCATGCCATCTTGCCGTCGGCGCCGATCACGCCATTGGCGGCGCGCGCGAGGATCAGCGTAATCTCGGGTCGGTTCATGCGGGAGAGGCTCCGGGCGCAAAACCGGTCCAGGTGGCGTGACCGAGTTTCCGGCCTTCGCGCACCTCGGTCTTGCTGTAATGATGGACGTGGCAGTTTTCGTCGGCGAGCAGGTCGGGGATCAGCGCGATATCGGCGCCGATCAGGTTGCGCATCGTGACGGGCAATGCGCGCGTCGCGGTGCTGCCGAGCGGAAGGCCGGCGACCGCGCGGATATGATTTTCGAACTGGCTCGTCCCCGCGCCCTCGATCGTCCAGTGGCCGCTGTTGTGCACGCGCGGTGCCATTTCGTTGAAGACGGGGCCATCGGCGGTGGCGAAGAATTCGCCGGTGAGGACGCCAACATAGTCGAGCTCTTCCGCGATGCGGGTCATCAGATCGCGCGCCGCGGCCTGCTGGTCGAGCACGGCCTGCGGCGGGGGCAGGGTGGAGGTGGCGAGGATGCCGCCCTCGTGGATATTGGCGGGCGAATCCCAGAAGCGCACCTCGCCGTCGATGCCGCGGACGAGGATGACCGAAAATTCATGGTCAAAGGTCACGAAACCTTCGAGCACGGCGGCGTGGCGGCCGATCATCTCCCACGCGGCGTCGGCGTCGGCGACGGTGGCAAGCCGCGCCTGCCCTTTGCCGTCATATCCCATACGCACCGTCTTGAGGATCGCGGGCGCGCCGATGTCGGCAAGCGCGACGTCGAGCGCGGCGCGGTCGGGCACCGCGGCGAAGGGCGCGGGCACGCCGCCGAGCCCGGCGACGAAAGTCTTTTCGGTGAGCCGGTCCTGCGCGATCTCCAGCCCCTCGACGCCGGGGCGTACCGCGACATGGCCTGAAAGGAAGCGGACCGTATCGACCGGCACATTCTCGAATTCATAGGTGACGACGTCGCACGCGGCGGCGAAGCCCGCGAGGCGCGGTTCGTCGTCCCATGCCGCCTGGATATGATGCGCGGTGACCTCGGCGGCGACGCTTTCGGCGTCGGGGGCGTAGATATGGACCTTGTAACCAAGCTGTGCCGCGGCGACCGCGAGCATCCGGCCGAGCTGGCCGCCCCCCAAGATGCCGATCGTCGAACCGGGTGGCAGCAAGCGCTTAACCTTCGCGCACAGGTATAACAGCGACGCCCTTGGTCTGCGCGTCGCGCCATGCGTCGAGTTTTTGCGCCAGATCGGGGCTTTCGTTCGCGAGCAGCGCGGCGGCGAACAGGCCGGCGTTGGTCGCACCCGCCTTGCCGATCGCGAAGGTCGCGACGGGAATGCCGCCGGGCATCTGGACGATCGAATAGAGACTGTCGATGCCGCTGAGCGCCGCCGACTGGACAGGCACGCCGAGCACCGGCACGCGCGTCATCGATGCGACCATGCCGGGCAGATGCGCCGCACCGCCGGCGCCGGCGATGATCGCCTTCAAACCGCGGCGCGCGGCGCTTTTGGCATAGTCGACGAGGCGGTCGGGAGTGCGGTGCGCCGAGACGATCCGCACCTCGTGCGCGATGCCGAATTCCTCGAGGATGGCGACGGCGTGCGCCATCGTCGGCCAGTCCGACTGGCTGCCCATGACCACGCCCACTTGCGGCGCCGTTTCGACCATCACCCATCCCTCCTGCGGCCGCGATGAATCGCCGCCGCCCTCCCCCTAGCGGCTGCACCGCGCGTCGGCAACGCCGCCGAATTCATGCCCGCGCGTTTACCGATTGGTATCAAGTCGGGACTAGGGTCGCTGCGGAACATTCGCTGGCATCGGGCCGGCGGAAGACTTTGGGACGCGCCGGGGACTGGGCATGGATATCGCAGGGGGGGGCACGGATCGCCGTCGACCAGATCGGCATCGTATCCGTCGACTCCATCGAAGACCAGCTGCGCGAATTGCGCCGGGAACGCGACGCTTTGCGCCGCGAAAACCGGATATTGAAGATCGCGGTCGCCGAACTCGAACGCGTGTCCGAGCGCGATACGCTGACGCCCTTGTTCAACCGCCGCTATTTCCTGACCGCGATCCATCAGCGCATTGCGCGGTTCGAGCGCCATGCCGAGACCGCCGCGGTGGTGTTCGTCGATGTTAATCAGCTTAAGTTCATCAACGACAGCTTCGGCCATGCCGCGGGCGACTTCGCGCTGATGGAGATTGCCAATCGGCTCGCCGATTCGATCCGCGCGACCGATGTCGCGGCGCGCATCGGCGGCGACGAATTCGGCTTGATCCTCGACCAGTCGAGCGAAGAGGGCGCACGCGTCCAGGTCAACCGCCTGTGCCATGTGCTGAGCGCTTCCCCCGCCGTCTATGACGGCCAGCCGATCACGCTGTCGGCCTGTTTCGGCGTCGCTATGCTGCAGGCCGGGGCGACCGAGTCCGAGATATTGGCCGCCGCCGACCGCGACATGTATCGCAGCAAGCAGAAACTCGACGCGCCCGTCGGCCATCGTTGAGGCGGCCGATTCCAAGGCGGCTCCGGCCCTAACCCGCTGTTAACCAAATAAGCGCATCCTCGCGGCATCAAGGGGGTGTGGCATGCGGATGCAGGGCGACTATTTCCAGGACATGCAGGACCGGATCACCGGGCAGATCGGCGCACTGGCCGAAGCGTTGCCGCATTGCGCGCTGACGCAGATCGTGCAGGGCATCGACGATATCCGCTGCCTTGCGCGCGACCATGGCTTTGCCGCGGTCGAGACGCTGGCGAGCCGGCTCGAATCGGCGGTCGCGGCGGGCGGGCAGCGCGCGGCGATCCTGACTTATCTCGACGCGATGAGCGATGCGGCGAGCGTCCCGCGAGGGCCGATGCCGGCCGCGGTGCAGGAAGCCTGGCTCGCATCGGTCGCGATGCGGCTGGGGCATTGACCGCAAGCGGCCGACGCCGCAGGCTGATTCCCGATGGATGCAATCATGATGTCGCTGGTGGCGGTCGCGCTCGCCAATGCCGATGGACGCGCGGGGCTGTTCTTTGCGCGGCTGCTCGCGGTGCGCAGCGATGCACGCGTGGTGATCGGCGCGGCGATCGGCGCCTTCCTGCTCAATGCAACGGTCGCGGCGGTGCTCGGCGCGCTTGCCAACCAGACGATCGGGCCCGGCATCGCGGCGTTGCTTGCCGCACTGGCTTTGCTGTCGGCGGCCGTCGGTCTGCTCTGGCGCTGGCCGCGCGGGCAGGGCGATTCGGCGGAGCCCCAGGGGTCGGGCGCGGCGCTTGCGGCGCGACTGGTGATCGCGCAGTTCGGCGACCGCAGCCATTTCCTCATCGGGGCGCTCGCCGCGACGAGCGGGGCCGGGCTGTGGGCGGCGGCAGGCGGAGCGATCGGCTGGACGATCGCGCTGCTTCCCTTCCTTGCTTTCGGGCCGGCGCTGGCCGAACGGCGCGGGCTGGGGTGGCTGCGCTGGGGCGCGGCGCTGGCGCTGGCGGTGTGGGGGGTGCGGGTCGCGATCGGCGCCTTCGGACTGATCGGATAATCGGCCGGTCGATTTTCCTTTCATCGCTTTTGTCGATCAAAGCCATGCAAAGCTTCAATGGGAAGCGGGCGGGCGGGGCGCCTATATCGGGACGATCCAAAAAGGAGGTTTCCCATGACCAAGACCGACAATCAGCCCGCCGTCGCCGATGCGCTCAACGCGCTGCTCGCGGACAGCTTTGCGCTGTATCTGAAGACCAAAAATTACCACTGGCACGTCCAGGGCCCGCATTTTCGCGAACTGCACCTGCTGTTCGACGAACAGGCGACGCAGATTCTCGCGACCACCGACCTGATTGCCGAGCGCGTGCGCAAAAACGGCGCGCCGACGCTGCGCTCGATCGGCGATATCGGCCGCCGCCAGTCGATCCGTGACGACGACGGCGCGACCGTCGATGCCGATACGATGGTGCGCACGCTCGCGACCGACAATGAAACGCTGCTCGCGCAGCTCAAGGAGGTCAAGGCGGCCGCCGAAACCGATGGTGACATCGCGACGAGCGGGTTGGTTGATGCTTGGGCGGACGAGACGCAGCAGCGTATCTGGTTTCTGAAGGCGACCGCGGGGTATTGAGCGGCCGCCGGTCCGGCACCGGGTGTCCGGTTTTGGGGGTGGGGAACTGACATCCCCACTCTCGTCATCCCGGGCTTGACCCGGGATCCCG
>JACDQN010000373.1 GCA_015657575.1 Sphingopyxis sp. | reverse complement strand
GCATTGTTGACGAGGATGTCTGCGCGGCCGAATGCGGACATAGCGGTCTCGAAGATCGAAAGGCCGCCGGCGATTGTCCCGACATCCGCGGCATTCGCGACCGCCTCACCGCCCGCTGCAACAATCTCCCGGACCACTTCGTTCGCGCTGTCCGACACCGGGTCGCCGCCTGCCGACGGGACGCCATAATCATTGACCACGATCTTTGCACCCTCGCGCGACATCAGCAGCGCATAGGCTCGCCCGAGCCCGCCGCCCGCTCCGGTTACGATCGCAACTTTGCCATCCAGCAAACCCACCGCGCTCTCCTTGTCCAGCCTGTCTTGCCGGAGGGCATAACGCCTATCGCGCGATTGGTTATTGCCAAGGTGCATCGCGGCGGTCGAACTTCGCATAATTGCCGGGACGCAATTGCGTTAGGAAAGACTGTGCGCTGGCGCACGGATCAGGACGGGACGAGGCAGAATGAATCTTGACTATACGGCCGAGGACGAGATTTTCCGAGCCGAGGCGCGCGAATGGCTCGATGCGAATATCCCCCGCGAGGTCCGGCCACCCGATGGCCCGGGAATGCGCGAGTTCGACCTTGGCTGGCAGCGCAAGCAATTCGAGGGCGGCTGGGCCGGGGTATCGTGGCCGGTCGAATATGGTGGGCGAGGATTGTCGCTCACCCACCAGCTCATCTGGTACGAAGAATATGCCAAGGCCGGCGGGCCCAACGCCGAACTGCTCTTCGTCGGATGCAATCATGCCGCTCCGACGATCATGGCGCGCGGCACCGAAGAGCAGAAGTCATATCATCTTCCGAAAATATTGAGCGGCGAAGTCGCTTGGTGCCAGGGATTTTCGGAGCCTAACAATGGCTCCGACCTTGGCGGGCTGAAATGCCGCGCGGAATCGTCGGCGACGAACTGGTCGTCAACGGATCGAAAATCTGGACGAGTTCGGCGCACCTGGCCGACTGGCAGGAACTGCTTGTTCGCACCGACCCGGCGGCGCCCAAGCACAAGGGAATCAGCTGGGTCATTTGCGACATGCAGACGCCCGGCATCGAGCTACGCCCGATCCTGATCATGACCGCACCGGGGCACCACCATTTCAACCAGGTTTTCTACACCGATGTGCGGATTCCGCTGTCGAACGTGGTGGGCGAGGTGAACGACGGCTGGAATGTCGCGATGTCCACCCTCGGATTCGAGCGCGGCACTGCGGGTATGCTCGAAAACATTCGTTACGGCGCAGTCGTCGAGCGGCTCGTCGACATGGCGCGGCAACGCCTTGGTGCCAGCGCGCTCGAGAATGACGACATCGGGCAGCGACTGGCGCAGCTCCGCGCCGAGGTGACGGCAGTGCGCGCGATGACCTACCGCATCGCCTCCCGCGCGGCGATCGCGCCGCCGGGCTCCGAGGCATCGCTGGCACGCGCCTTCTTCAGTCAGCTGCAGCAGCGGATCCGCCGTATCGCGCTCGACATCATCGGCCCCGATTCGATCGAATTGCCCGAAGACGATCCCTGGATCCGCCCCTATCTGCGGACCTACAGTAACACGATTGCCGCCGGCACGTCCGAAATCCAGCGCAACATCATCGGCGAGCGCGTGCTCGGCCTGCCGCGATAAGGTCTTTTATCATGAACTTGCTTCCTACCGAAGAACAACAGCAGATCGTCGATATGGTCCGCGGCTTTCTGGCGGCCAGCGCCCCGCTCGAAAGGCTGCGCCCGGACAAGTTCGGGCAGATCGGCAATCCCGATGCCGCGCTCTGGCCGAAAATGGCCGAGCTCGGAATTCTGGGGCTCGGCGTGCCCGAGGACGGCGGCGGCCTCGGTCTGAGCGCGGTCGAAGAGGCGCTGACCTACATCGAATTCGGCCGCGCGCTCGTATCGGTCGGCGTTCTGGGCGCGACGCTTGGCGCGCATCTTGCTGCGCGCACGATGCCCGACATTGCCGCGGCGATCATGGCGGGAACCAGTGCGGTGGGTCTCGCGACGCCGCGGGGCGCCGTCGCCGGTGATGATGGTATTTTCTCCAGCGAGTTTCACCTGATCGAGGCAAACGAGGCCGACTTCATTCTGTTGCTGTCGAGCGACGCGATCGCCTTGTTCCGGCGGGAGGAATTTAGTCGTCAGAGCGAGCGGCTCAGCATGGACAGCCACATGCGGCTGATGCGCGCTACACTAGAGAACGGCAAGCCACTGAGTTGGTCGTCGGTCAAGGACGGCATCGATCATGCGCGCGCCAATCTGCTCATCGCGGCCTATGCTACCGGGGTTGCGGAAGCGGCGCTCGCGGGCGCGGTGGACTATGCGAAGGTGCGCGAGCAATTCGGCAAACCAATCGGCTCGTTCCAGGCGATCAAGCATAAGTGCGCCGACATGGCGATTGCCGCCGAAGTCGCGTCCTGCCAGGTTGCCTTTGCTTCGGTCACCCTGTCGAAAAATAGCGACGAATCTCGCTTTCATGCGCTCGCTTCGCGCATCGTCGCCGTCGATTCGGCACTCAAAAATGGTGCGACCGGAATCCAGGTGCATGGCGCGATCGGCTTCACGGCTGAGGTAGAGGCGCATTTATTCGTCAAGCGCGCCCATCTGATCGATTTTATCGGTGGCGATCAGCGCGTCCAGAAAGGACAGTTCATCGGCGCCGATGCCGTGATTTGAAACGGGGCGGGCGCCTTCGGCGTCCGCCCCGTACTGTCTGCGAGTTCTCTGCTCATCTGAAATCAGCCGCGGTGGCGGGCATCTTTTTCGGGTGCAAACTGGTCGGTGAGCTTGTTTGGCTGGGCGTGCAGGTTGCGTCCGCCGTCGACCGGGACGATAGCGCCGGTGGTGAAGGAGCTGGCTTCGCTCGCCAGGAAAGTCGCGACCGAGGCGATCTCGCGCGTGGTGCCGGCACGCTTCATCGGCAGTCGCTCCGTAAAGGTCTTGGTGACGGCGGGATCTTGGAACAAGGCCTGCGCCCCGCTCGAATCGATGAGCCCGGGCGAGATGATGTTGGCGCGGATATTCTCCTGCCCGAACTCGGCCGCAAAATTCTGGATCAGCTTTGCCTCCGCGGCACGGATGCAAGAATAGACCGAACGCTCGGACGTCGCCTCGAATGCCGATCCCGAGCCGATGAAGATGATCGACCCGCCGCCGCTCTTGCGCATCTCGCGGATGCACATGCTCGCGATCCAGAACCTGCTCTTGAAAACATAGAGATATTGCGCATCGAGTTCTTCATCCGGCGTGTCGAGCGACGAGCCGAAGAAGGGGCGCACCGTGGGTGACGCGACCAGCGTGGTCACCTTCCCGAATTTGGCCACGGTTCTGTCGACGACAGCTTGGAGCTGGTCCTTGATCGTCATGTCGGCAGCGCACCCGGCGGCGATCTCGTCGCCATTGCCGAACCGCTCGTTGAGCGATTTCGATACCGCCTCGGTGTCGGCCGCCGTGCGGCTGCAGATCATGATCCTGGCACCGCTCGCGGCGAACATCTCGGCAATATTCAGGCCCATGCCCTGCGTTCCGCCGACAATGATGGCGACCTTGCCCGTCAAGTCGAACTTGTCGTTGCTCACGCGAATCTCCCTGTGAATCTTCATTTTCCTGATTGGACAGTCGCCGCAGCCACGATCGACCGGAAAGGGGCGGCTTGCGCGAAGGGCGACGACTTTCCCCTCAATGCAGCGATGGAAATAAATCGCCGCTCGCCGCAAAATGAGACCAGCCAAGGAGCGAGCAAAGGAGATGAGGGCCGTGCATGCAGCCGAAGATGAACTGGCGATCCGCAGCCTTGCCGCGGCCTATACCGATGCGGTCAATCGCCGCGATGGCGAGGCCATGGCGGCGGTCTATTCCGAAGACGGCATCCTGCACTCGCCAGCCGCGGGCGCGCCGCTTCAAGGTATCGAGAAGCTGCGCAAGCGTTTCAAGCGTCTTGTTGAGGTCGAACGCGAGTTTCTGATGCAGCTTACCCATTCGGGCGTTGTGGAGATCGATGGCGACCGCGCAACGGCGCGATGGTGGTTCAGCGAGATCAAGCGGCCGACAGGAGGCACTTTCGAAATGATCTTCGGTGTCTATCAGGACGAAATGGTCCGAACTGCGGCCGGCTGGCGTTTTGCCAAGCGAACCGTCGATGCGCCGCTACGCTGGGAGCTTCCCCATCCGCCGCAGGGCTTCGGAGCGCTGCCGGCGTTCCTGCCGCTGACCGGGCTACCTACCTCATGACCGAGACCGGGATCGATCTGACCGGCCAGGTTGCTATCGTCACGGGCGGCGGCGGCGGAATAGGGCGTGCTTGCGCGCTTCGGCTCGCCGACTTTGGCGCCGATCTTGTCATTGCCGACATCTTGCCGGAGCGTAACGCAGAGGTTTGCGAGCGCGTTCGCGAGCGCGGCCGGAAGGCGTTGGGCGTCACGACCGACATGATGGATACGGCCAGGATTGCCGCGATGGTCGCCGACGCTGACGCCGAGTTCGGTCGCATCGACATTTTGGTGAACAATGTCGGCGGGGTCGCAAAGAAGATGTTTGCCGATCAAGGCGAGCGCAGTTGGCGCCGGCATATCGACATCAATTTCGTTAGCTTCCTCGCCGCGACGTCGGCCGTGATTCCGGTCATGGTAAGAGGCGGCCGAGGCGGATCGATCGTCGGAATTTCCTCGATCGAAGCTACGCGCGCTGCGCCGGGCTATGCCGTCTATGCGGCGTGCAAGGCCGCGATGATCAACTTCACCCAGTCGATGGCACTAGAGCTCTCGGATGACGCGATCCGGGTCAACACGGTGTCGCCCGATCATACGATTACCCCCGGTGGCCGCGGCAATCGCAGCGGTCCTGTCGACCCTTCGACTTGGGTTCAGCGCAGTCCTGACGCCCAGGACGCAATGAACCGCCTGATACCGCTCGGACGTGAAGGCGACGATATCGAATGCGGAGATGCGGTCGCCTTTTTTATGCTCTTCGATGGCGCGATATATCACGGGCATCAACCTGC
>JACDQN010000372.1 GCA_015657575.1 Sphingopyxis sp. | reverse complement strand
CCTTCGGGCGCGGTCCCCCTCCCCATCGCTGCGCGACAGGGAGGATTTTCTATTCTTCGTCACCCCCGGACTTAATCTGGGGTCCATGACTTCAACGCCGCAGTGGATCCCGGGTCAAGCCCGGGATGACGAGAGTTGCAACGTCCGCTCCCCACCCCAAAGCCGACATCTTCTACTTACCGGACCAAACCTTCGTATCGGCAAAAGCACGGCCCAGCGCGACATGCAGGTCGGCATCTTCCGACGCGCCGCCGAGCGGGATCTTGTCGGAGAAATTGTCCGCCGGACGGTGATAATCGCTCTCGAGAAAGGCTTCGAGCAGCTTCATGTCCGAAAAGCTGCCGCCGACCATCAGCGACGTGACGCCCTTGGCGCCCAGCGCCCAGCCGTCCTGGCGCTGGATGAAGGCGTCGGCCTCGCCATCCTCGTCGAGCTTGCGGCCGAGCCTGGTCGCGACATTGCGCACGACCGCATCATAGGCGGGCTTGCCGCGGCCGATCGTCGCCACCGGCGTGCCGCGCGGCGAGATGGCGATGGTGTCGATGTTGAGCGCGACGGTGATGTCGGCGAGCGGCACCACCGGATTGTCGGCGAAATAATGGGCGCCGAGCAGACCCTTTTCCTCCGCGGTCGTCGCGAGGAAATAAATGTCGCGGTCGGGCCGCGCGCCGGTCGCGAGCCGCTTTGCGGTTTCGATCAGCACCGCGATGCCGCTCGCATTATCGACCGCGCCGTTGCAGATGCGATCGGCCTCACCCTCGGGCGCGCAAATGCCGAGATGGTCCCAATGGCCGAGGAACAGCACCGCCTTGCCGTCGGGCTTTGCGCCGGGCAGCTTGGCGAGGATGTTGTTGCTGGCGAAGGCGCGGATCGCGGTCGTCGTCGACAGGCTCGCGGTGACGGGAAGCGCGGTGCCGCGATAGTCGGCCGACTTGGCCGCTTCGCGCGCGGCGGCGGGATCCTGTCCGGCCTTGGTCAGCAGCGCGGCGGCCGCCTCGACCGACAGGAAGCCGGTGACCGGCGCCGCGGCCTTGGCGCCGGCGAGCCGCACCGTCTTGCTGCCGACCGAGCCGCGCAGCTGGTCCCACGCCATGCCTTCGGGCGCGATGACGAGGACCGCGCTGGCCCCCGCATCGGCCAGCAGCTGACGCCGTTCGCGATAGCGCGGCAGCTTGTCGCCATAGGGGACATTGTCGAACAACATGATCGCGAGCTTGCCGTTCACATCGGCGTTGACCTTGCCGCTACCGTCGACGCCATAGCCGACGAAGACCGCGGGCAGATCGGCGAGCGACACCGACGCGTCGCGGCCGGTCAGCACGACCCCGTCGGCGGGCAGCGCGAAGTCGCGGCCCTTGACCTTGAACTTCGCCGTCCCGCCGGCCGACTGGCTCTCGATCAGCGGCACCGCCTGCAGCCACGGCGTCGCGCTGCCCGGAACGGCTTCGAGCCCGGCCTTCGCCCACTCGCCGACGACATAGGCGATCGTGCGATCCTCGCCCTCGGTTCCCGGCGCGCGGCCTTCAAAGGCGTCGCTCGCCAGAACGCGCATATGCTGCGCCAGATCGGCCTCGGTGATCGGGGCATCGGCGGCATGAACGGGGACAGCGACGGCGGACAGGGCGACGGCCGCGATCGCGGCGCGGAAGGGGAGCGTTTTCATGCGCGGCCGATGGCACGCCCGCTGCAGTCAGGCAAGGTTCGTTCGTCGAACGACGAACGGCGTCGGCGCGCTAGCGCCCGGCGCGCTCGAGCAGGGCGCGGGAGGCCGCGACGTGCATATCCTCGATCATCTGCCCGGCGTGCCGCTGCGCCCCGCCGGTCGCCGCGGCGACGAGCGCTTCGGCCGCCGCAATCTCGCGCTCCGACGGCGCGAAGGCGGCATTGCAGGGGTCGACCTGCGACGGATGGATCAGCGTCTTGCCGTCGAAGCCGAGCCGTCGCCCCTCGGCAGCTTCGGCGGCGAAGCCCGGGACGTCGTCGATCGCGTTATAAACGCCGTCGAAGCACCAGACCCCGGCCGCACGCGCCGCGAGGACGATCGCCTGGATCGCATGGCTCATCGCCGGGCGATCGATGCCGTTCGGCAGCTTGAGTTCATGCGCCAGATCGTTGAGCCCCGCGATCAGGCCGACGACGGCAGGATCGGCGGCGATGTCGCGCGCCGCATAGATGGCGGCGGGCGTCTCGATCATCGCGAGCAGCGGCACACCCAGGCCGCGCGCAAGCTCCAGATCGGCGGTGGCGTCGACCTTGGGCAGCACGACCGCGTCGATCGGCAGCCCCGCCACCGCATTGATGTCCGCCGCCTGATGCTCGCTGCCCGTGCCGTTGATCCGGACCGCAATTCGCTTGCCGGGATAGCCCGCGGCGACCGCGGCGCGCATCGCCTCTCGCGCGTCGGCTTTGCGGTCGGCGGGGACGGCATCCTCGAGGTCGATGACCAGCATGTCGGCTGCCAGCCCCCGGGCCTTTTCGAGCGCACGCGCGTTCGAGCCGGGGACATAGAGCAGCGAGCGCGGCGGATAGTCACTTGGCGTCATGCGCTTTTCTGTGGCGCAAGGCGGCGGTTGCCGCAATAAGGAAGCGGGTTTGCAAAAGCTTCTTTTGCAGAGAGAGGGGAGTATCGATGGAATTTGCACTGGCGCTGGTGGTTCTGGCCCTTGTCTTCCTGATCTGGGCGCTGACGCCCGTCCGGCAGGGCTATGCCTATACGATCGAACGGTTCGGCCGCTACACGCACACGGCGCAGCCGGGCCTCAACTTCATCATGCCGATCTTCGACCGCGTTGGCCGCAAGGTGAACATGATGGAGCAGGTGCTCGACATTCCGGGCCAGGAAATCATCACCAAGGACAATGCGATGGTCGCCGTCGACGGCGTCGTCTTTTTCCAGGTGCTCGACGCGCGCGCGCGGCTTATGAGGTCAGCGACCTCTATCTCGCGATCATGAACCTGACGACGACGAACCTGCGCACCGTGATGGGATCGATGGACCTCGACGAGACTTTGTCGAAGCGCGACGAGATCAACACCCGCCTGCTGCATGTGGTCGACGATGCGACGACCCCCTGGGGGGTCAAGATCACCCGCGTCGAGATCAAGGACATTCGTCCACCCGCCGACATTTCGAACGCGATGGCGCGGCAGATGAAGGCCGAGCGTGAAAAGCGCGCCAACATCCTTGAAGCCGAAGGCATGCGCGCCTCGGAAATCCTGCGCGCCGAGGGCGAAAAGCAGGGCCAGATCCTGCAAGCCGAGGGCCGCCGCGAAGCCGCCTTCCGCGACGCCGAAGCCCGCGAACGCGAGGCCGAGGCCGAAGCCAAGGCGACGCAGATGGTGTCCGACGCGATCGCCGGCGGCAATGCGCAGGCGATCAACTATTTCATCGCGCAGAAATATGTCGAAGCGGTCAGCCAGTTCGCGACGAGCCCGAACAGCAAGACGATCCTGTTCCCGGTCGAGGCCACGCAGCTGATCGGTACGCTGGGCGGCATCGGCGAGCTCGCCAAGGATGCGCTCGAACGCAAGGGAGCCTGACATGCCCGATTGGCTGAGCAACATGGAACCGCATTGGGCGTGGCTCTCGCTCGGCGTCTTGCTCGCCGCGGCCGAGATCGTCGCGCCGGGCTTCTTCCTGATCTGGGTCGGCGCGGCGGCGGTCGTCACCGGCGTCATCGCCTGGGTCGTGCCGCTCAGCGTCCCGCTACAGCTCGGTATCTTTGCGGTGCTCGCTTTCGTCGCGCTCTATGGCGGTCGGCGCTGGCTGAAGGCGAACCCGATCACGACCACCGACCCGCACCTCAACCAGCGCGGCGGCCGCCTGATCGGCGAAGTGCTGACCGTGACCAAGGCGATCGAGGACGGCCGCGGCGTGCCAAGGTCGGCGATGGCGAATGGCCGGTGCGCGGACCCGACGTTGCGGAGGGCGCGAAGGTGCGTGTGGTGAGCGCCGACGGCGGGGTGCTGGTGGTGGAGTTGGCGTAAGCCGATACCAATGAGCTCTCGTCATGCTGAACTTGTTTCAGCATGACGAAGAAATGGGGCGGTATATCACCCCCCGCGCCTCCGCGCATAGATCGCCACGACATGCCCCAGCGCATCGCTCTCGCCGATCCGCCGGAACCCCAGCTTCGCCGACACGCGCTCCGACGCGTCGTTGCCGGGGTCGATGATGCAGCGCACTTCGTTGGCGTCGAGATTGGCGTCAGCCCAGCCGAGCGCCGCGCGCATCGCTTCGGTCGCATAGCCGGCGCCCCAATGGTCGGCATCGAAGGCCCAGCCCGCCTCGGGCACGCCTTCGAGTTCGGGGATGCCGCGGCCGAAATAGGATAGCCCGCCCATGCCGACGAGCGCGTCGGTCGTCTTGTCGGCGAACACCCAGTAACCGAAACCCATCACCGGCCAGAGCCCGGCCGAGCTCAGGAACTTGCCCCAGCTGACGTCGGGCGCGCGCGGCTCGCCGCCGATGAAGCGCGTGACGCGTTCGTCGGCCCACATCGCGATATGCGTGTCCTTGTCCGCAAGCCGCCCGGGGCGCAAGCGCAGGCGGTCGGTTTCGATGACGGGCGCGAGCGTGAACATGGGCGCGGGTTTGCCGAAGCGTGCGGGGGCGGTCAATCGGGGATCAGATAATGATCGAACAGGTCGTGGAGCACCGCCTTGCCATCGACCTGCTGCTTGGCGCGCAGCACCGCGAGCGTGTCGACGCGCGCGAGTATATCGGCGTGGCGCAGCACGCCGTGGTAATGCGGGCGGTTCTGAAAATCGTGGAACAGGAAGACGCAGTCGGGTTTGCAGTGGATGATCGACTGGAGCAGGCAGGCGACCCGGAAGCGCCGTCGATCAGCACCGCGTCGGGGCTGCCCGCCAGATGCCGCCAGATCTGCATATGGTAGCGCGGCCAGTCGCGGATGCGGCTGTCGTCCACCGGATAGCCCCATTCGCCGACCGGACCGATATCGGCATGATAGGGCGTGAAATCGACCGCGGCGCGCGCCAGATTCTCGCCGACCTTTGCGAGCCATTCGGGATCGCTGTCGACGCTGACGATCCTTTGCACCTGGCGCGCCGCAACGAGCGTACTGCCGCCGCAGCCGAATTCGAGCAGCGACACGCGCCCGGCAAGCTGCAGTTCGACCTGGGCGATTTCGGCGGCGGTCATCTGTGGTCGCATCGTCCCCTCCACCGGCGAAAGCTATGGGACAAGGCCCGCGGCGTCCAGCCCGACAGAATGCCCGCTTTGGGTTGGGGAGCGGCCCTCACCGATCCTCCCCGGAAAGGAGAGGGGGACCAGCGAAGCTGGTGGAGGGCACAGGCGGTTTGCCTTGCCGATGAGGTGGCGCACTACGGATGGGTTGCCGGAAATGATAGGCTTGTCAGTTCGGCGCGGCGCAAACCTCGCGTGCCTCCACCACCCTCCCGGTCGGTCCCCCCCCCCCGTT
>JACDQN010000371.1 GCA_015657575.1 Sphingopyxis sp. | reverse complement strand
GGCGCGGGGATGCACGCGGGGCTGCGCCGAAACGTTCCATGTCATAGCGCGGCATGTTGACGTGGATCATCTCGACCGCGCAGCAGGCGAGCCCGAAGGTCATCCACCACAGCGAGCCGGTGCGCGCCCAGTTGAACAGATCCTCGGTCGAGGTAACGAGAAAGCCCTTGTCGCCGACCTCGCTGTTGAGATCGTCGAAAAAACTCTGGTCGGGGTTGGTACCCGGGGCGACCGGCATCTGGCCGGGCATGATGATGCTGGAGGTGCTCATTCCCAATCCAACGCGCCTTTTTTCCACGCATACACAAGGCCGAGCGTGAGTTCGGCGAGGAAAATCATCATGGTGGCCCAGCCCGCCCAGCCGATTTCCTCAAGGCTGACGGCCCAGGGAAAGAGGAAGGCGGCTTCGAGGTCGAAGATGATGAAGAGAATCGCGACGAGATAGAAACGCACGTCGAACTGGCTGCGCGCATCCTCGAACGCGGGAAAGCCGCATTCATATTCGGTCAGCTTCGCAGGATCGGGTTTGTGGGCGCCGGTCAGCCGCGCCACGCCCATCGGCAGGAACACGAACGCCGACGACAACCCGACCGCGATGACCAGGAAAATCAGGATCGGCAGATATTGCGTCAGATCGACCATGGGAGCTCGCAGTCATGTTTTGGGGTGTTTGCCACCCGTTTATGCGGGCGCTTTAGGCCAGCAGGCCGCTGGTCGCAAGCACCGCGGGTACGAATTTCGTTTCGGTCGTGACCAAAATCACAAAGGATGCTGGAACCGTCCCCTAACGCTGTGATAGCCCTTGCGAAAAGGGGCTGCATTGCCGCGCCTGACGGCGCCGTTCGTGAAGGGACCATGATGGGAAAGATTTCGCTCCGCGCCGCCGCTCTGCTCGCGGCCACAACAGCGTTCTTCGCGACTCCGGCGCACGCCGAACTGGTCAATGCGAAGAACCCCGAGACGATCAAGGCGATTATCGAGTCGCAGGGCTGGCCCGCCACATTGGTCAGCAAGCCAGGCGACGATCCCTACATCGAGAGCACCCGCAACGGCCTGAAGTTCCTCGTCCTCTTCATGAATTGCGACGAGGGCAAGAATTGCAAGACGCTGCAATATTATATGGGCTTCAGCGACGCCAAGGGCGTCTCGCTCGACAAGCTCAACAAGTGGAACAAGGAAAAGCGCTTCGCGCGCGGGTACAAGGACGAAGAAGGCGACCCGGTGCTCGAGATGGACGTCGACCTCGATTTCGCCGGAATCCCGCGCGAGAATGTCGGCGAGACATTCAACACCTGGGCGGCACTGATGGACAGTTACCGCGAGTTCGTGTTCGAGAAATGACTTGATCAATCACTCGTCACCCCGGACTTGATCCGGAGTCGATGACGTCAAAGCTGCCATGAATGCCGGATCAAGTCCGGCATGACGATGGGAAAGGATTGCGCGCCGTCAAGCGTTGCGCAGCGCGCCTGCGACGAGCTTTTGCAGCTTCGAATGCACCGCCGCACTGCCGGCGATATATTCGCTGCGCTCGATCGCCCGGTCGCCGCCGCGGAAATCGCTGACGAACCCGCCGGCCTCGCGCACGAGCAGCATGCCCGCCGCAACGTCCCACACCTGCAGGTCACTCTCCCAGAAGCCGTCGTAACGCCCCGCGGCGACCCACGCGAGGTCGAGGCTGGCGGCGCCGAAGCGGCGGATACCGGCGACTTCGGGCGCGACCGCACCGAAAATCCGGCTCCACTGGGCCATATTGCCGTGGCCCATATACGGAATTCCGGTCGCGATCAGGCATTCGTTGAGGTGGCGGCGCGACGCGACGCGCAGGCGCCGGTCGTGCAGCCAGGCGCCGCGGCCGCGTTCGGCCCAATAGCTTTCGTCGGTGACGGGCTGATAGATCAGCGCCGCAGTGACGTCGCCCCAGCCGCCGCCGGGCTCGGTTCCTGCACCGCGATCGAGATCGCG
>JACDQN010000370.1 GCA_015657575.1 Sphingopyxis sp. | reverse complement strand
TCTTCCCGGCCGCGATCCTGCAGCCGCCCTTCTTCGACCCGAATGCCGACCCGGCGATCAACTATGGTGGGATCGGCGCGGTCATCGGTCACGAGGTCAGCCATCATTTTGACGATCAGGGCGCGAAATATGACGAAACCGGTAAGCTCGCCGACTGGTGGACGCCCGCCGACGTCGCGGCGTTCGAAGCCGCAGGCAAGGCGCTGATCGCGCAATATGACGCCTATGAAGTGCTGCCGGGCGAAAAGCTCGACGGCACGTTCACGCTCGGCGAAAATATCGGCGACCTCGCCGGCCTGACCGTTGCCTATGACGCATACAAGGCGTCGCTGGGCGGCAAGGAGGCGCCGGTGATCGACGGGCTGACCGGCGACCAGCGCTTCTTCCTCGGCTGGGCGCAGGTGTGGCGGCGCAACTATCGCGAACAGAATCTGTCGCAGCGCATCACCACCGACCCGCATTCGCCGTCGATCCAGCGGACTTGGGTCTCGCGCAACCTTGACCCTTGGTATAAGGCCTATAGCGTCAAGGAAGGCCAGAAGCTGTATCTGGCGCCCAAGGATCGTGTCCGCATCTGGTGATGCGCCAATGAAAGAGTAAGATTTGACCGCGCAAAGCCTGCCCTCCGCTGATCAGGATTTCAGCAGGGGGGCAGGCCCCGCCGGGCCCGTGCCCGTGCCCGCGGGGCTGTCGCGTATCGACGCGGCGATGCTCGGCGGACTCGGCGTGGTTTCGGTTGCGCTGCTGTTCTGGGCGACGCGCGATGTCGTGCTCGCGGCCGGGTTCCTTGCCGGCCTTGCGGTGATTGCGGGCGGCGTGCTGCTGGCGCGCCGCCTGTTCCCCGCCGCGGTATCGGGCGACGCGGCGCTGCCCGACTGGACGATGCTCCGCGCCGCCGTCAATCACGACGACATCGCGATTGCCGTGACCGACCGCGCCGGGCGGCTGGTCTGCGCGAACGATCTGTTCGCGACCTGGATGGGCGGCTTCGTGACCCCACCGGGGCTGCCGCTCGAAGGACGCGGCGCCGAACTGCTCAAAAATGCCGGACGCGCGGCGTGGCGCGACGGCGAGGGGCAAGTCGACGATCTGGCGGTCGGGCCGCTGCAACTGCGCGCACAGATTCTGCGCACCGGGCAGTCGGAGGATTATCTGGTCTGGCGCTTTTCGGCACTCGAGCGGCTCGACCTCGTCTCCGAAATCATGCGGCACCTCGACGGTCCCGCGGGGCGGACGCTGGGCCATGCCGGAGTCATGACCGCGCTCGTCAGCGCCGAAGGGCGGTTGCGTGTCGCCAATCAGGCGTTCCTGCTCCGCGCGCTGGGCGAGGGCGATGCGCTGCATTATGCCGGGCGTGACGTGGCGCCGATGCTGCGGCTCGACGACGGGGGGTCGCTCTATTTCGCGCGCGAGGGCGATCGCGCGACCCCGGTGCGGATGCTGCAGATCCCGCTGGTGCCCGCCGATGGCAACAGCGCGATGTTGCTCGCGATGCTCGACGAGGAAATGGGACCGGCCGATCGCGGCACGGCGCAAACCTATGTCGAAACGCTTCTGTCGCTTCTGCCGTTCGGGCTTGCGATGGTCGATCGCGACGGGCGCTTTCTCTACATGAACAAGGCTTTTGTGCGCGCCGCGGGGCTGAGCGAAGGCAAGATGGCGCGCTATCCGGGCGATCTTGTCGTCGGCGAGGACAAGGGGCCGCTCGCCGAC
>JACDQN010000369.1 GCA_015657575.1 Sphingopyxis sp. | reverse complement strand
GACGCCGACGAGCTGCAACTTTCCTTCGAGCGTTTCGCGGTCGAACGGCTTCATCACATATTCGTCGGCGCCCGCCTCGATCGCGGTGCGGATATGGTCGATGCTGTTTTCGGTGGTGCAGAAGACGACACGCGGGCGTTCTTCGTTGCCGAAATCGAGATCGTTGAAAGCCCCCAGAAATTCCATGCCGCTCATCACCGGCATGTTCCAGTCGAGCAGGATGACGTCGGGGCGATTGGCGCGACAATAGGTCAGCGCTTCCTGCCCGTCGGCCGCCTCTTCGACTGCGAACGACATGCTTTCAAGGATATGGCGCGCGACCTTGCGAATGACTTTGCTGTCATCGACGACCAGACAGGATTTCGACATCAAATTAACTCCGACCCCCGGGAATATGGGCACGTTAAGGCGAAGGGGTATTCAGCCCGTTAATAGACGGCAGATTTCATGCTGCCTTTAGCGCGGGCAGCGTGATGAAATGCGCGGGATCGACGACGAGCAGCGAGGCGCCCTCATGCTCGATCACCGCATCGGCGACGCGCGCCCAGCCGGGCATCAGCTTGCCCGCGACACGCGTTTCGGGCGCATCGATGAAGCAGACGTCCTCGATCTGGTCGGCGAGCAGCGCATAGCCATGTTCGGCGACGTCGACGACGATCACGCGCTGCCCCGGCGCGACGGGCACCGACGGCAGACCGACGACGACATGCGGATCGATCAGCGTGAGGACGCGGCTGCGCAGCGCGAAAAGGCCGGCGACATGCGGCGGAGCGCCGGGCACCTCGACCGGCGTGCCGACAGTGACCACCGAATTGATCGCGCGGCTACGCAGCGCGACGCGCGTGTCGGCGATGCGCGCGACGAGATAGAGTTTTTCCATCATGGGCGGCCTCCCCCGAGCCGGCGGCGGAGCGCGTCGAGCAGCGCGCCGCGATCGTAGCGATAGACGGTTTCGTCGTCGGGCCCGGCGGCGGCAACCGAGACGCGCAGGCGGATCGTCGGCACGCCGCCGTTTTCCAGGCCGTCTTCAAGAACGCCCTCTTCGGTGAGACAGAGCAACACGTCGGGCGTCTCGTCGGTATGTTCGGACGTAACGCGATAGCCGGCACCGCGCAGGATCGGCGCCAGGAAATTGTCGCCCCAGCCGTCATGGTCGTCGGCAAGGCGGCAGAGCGGCTGGCGCGGCGTCGGCGCGGGGGCATCCGCGGCATATTGCTCCATCAGCCAATAGGGATCGATCAGTTCGACCGGATCGCCGCCGACGAGCAGCACGCCCGCGATCAACCCGGGCGCGGCGGCCGGCTGGACGAGGTCGGGCAGGCGAACGATATCGATCACCTCGGCGATCGGATAGCAGAGGATCGACCGGCCGTCGTGGAGGCGGAGCAGCTTGATCGTGCCATGACCGTCGGGAAGGCGCGCCGCGTGGACGGGGAAAATATGATCGCCGATCTGCGCCTGCACCCGGCCGGCGCTTTCGAACAGGGCGAGCGCGGGGACTTCCTCGACGCGCTCGATCACCGACAGGCGCACGCCGCGGGTGCGGCCGCAAATGTCGCGGAAAAGCAGGAGCTGCGCGGCGTTGCGCGCGGCGTTTGCCTCGGCTTCGGCCTCGGCCGCGCGGTCGACGCCGCGTCCGATTTCCGACGCGTCGATATGCGCGGCGGCGAGAATGCCCTGCACGTCGAGCAGCAGCACTGGGCGGCCGTTGTCGGGCAGCGTCGTACCCGCGTAGAGCCCGGTCGCCATGATCATCGGCGCGGCGGGCTTGATCACCAGTTCCTCATGATCATGAATCGCGGCGACGCTGAGTGCATAGCTTTGCCCCTGCCCCGGCCGGATCAGCACGAGCGCGCGATCGTCGGCGTCGTCGCGGTGGTCGCGCGCGCGGCCGAGAACCTGTTCGAGGCGAAGCAGCGGATGCTGCTCGCCGCGCACGGTGACGATCTCGCCCCCTCCGAGTTTTTCGATGCGGACGCTGTCGCTGCTTTCGAGCAGGATCTCGCGCACCGCGCCGCGCGGGATCGCGAAATATTGGCCGGCGGCGCGTACCATCAGCCCCGAGATGATCGTCAGCGTCATCGGTACGCGCAGCAGGATCGCGAGGCCGCGCCCTTCGTCGTTGCGCAGTTCGACGACGCCGCCGATCTTTTCGACGTTCGATTTGACGATGTCCATGCCGACACCGCGACCCGATACCGCGGTAATCTTCGACGCGGTCGAAAAGCCGGGACGGAAGACGAGTTCATATTTGTCCTTCGTCGCCAGCGCGCGCGATTCGGTCGCAGTCAGGATGCGGGCGGCGATGGCCTTGGCGACGAGCGCATCGGGCGACAGGCCGCGACCGTCGTCGCGAATCTCGATCTCGATCTGGTTGCCCGACTGGCGCGCCGACACCGCGATCGTTGCCGTGACATCCTTGCCCGCAGCGACGCGGTCGCCCATCGCCTCGATCCCATGGTCGATCGCGTTGCGGACGATGTGGATCAGCGGATCGCGGATATTCTCCATCATCTCGCGGTCGAGTTCGACCTCGCCGCCGCTGGTGGTGAAGCGGATCTTCTTTCCCAGTTCCTGCGCCAGATCGCGGACGATGCGCGGCAACGGCGCGAACAATTTGTCGATGCGCTGCATCCGCATCTGGCTGACCGACTGGCGCATGCCGGCGATCGAATCGGAGAGGCGATCGAACGAGGCGATCACCGACGGGTCGGCGCCCGATTCGCGCAGCATCCGCGCGAATTCGTTGCGCGCGAGCACGATGTCGGTGACCCCCGTCATCACGCTGTCGAGAAGCGGCAGCGGGACGCGGATCGAACGCCAGTTCTGCAGGTCGGCGCCCAGGTCGTCCTCGCGCCGCATCGGGATGCCGGCGACTTCGGTCGGCGCCTCGGCACCGGGGTCCGGCGCAGCTTCGCCGACCGCGAAGGCTCCGATGACGTCACTGTCGTCGCCTTCCGGCTCGGCGCCCTTGCTGCCGAGCACCGCGCAAATTTCAGACAGGCGGTCGACGATGCCAAGCACCGCGGTGACGAGCGCGGCATTGGCCGGACGATTGCCGCGGCGCACTTGATCGAGCGCATCTTCGGCGGCGTGCGCCAGCGCCGTAACACGCGGCAGGGCGAGGAAACCCGAGCTGCCCTTGATCGTGTGGACGAGGCGAAAAATCGCATCGAGCCGCTCGCGGTCGGAAGGGTCGGCCTCCCACGCAACGAGCGCCCCGCCCGCTTCGGCGAGGATTTCCGCCGTTTCGGCCAGAAAGTCGTTCAGCAGATCGTCCATTGCCCTGTCGGTGCGCCCTAAAAAACTGAGGCTGCACCATGGCGGACAATGGTTAATGGAGGGTTTGCTTATGCGGCGTCGCACACGAAATTTGCGCCCGCCACGATGGCGAAGCGGGACGGGGTCAGCGGCCTTTCAGCACGGCCCCGACGAGCAGCGAGGTCGGCGTTTCGCGGGCAAGCATCACCGTCCCTCCGTTCTGCCGCGCGACCGCCTGGACAAGCACCGCGGGCGCGGTGCGCGACGTCATCGGGCTCGCGCCTTCGCCTTCGGCCAGGATGCGTTCGACCTCGGCGTCGAGGAAGATGCGCTCGGCCTCGACATGCAGCGCGATTTCGATGCCGCCGTCGGCCTGCGTTTCGCAGCCGATATCGAGGCGTCCGCCGCGCACCAGCGCATCGACGAGGAGCAGCGACAGGTTGAGGATGATCTTGACCGCTGGCTTTGGCAGCGGGTCGCTCCCGATCATCCAGTTGAGCTCGATCGCGCGGTCGCCGATGATGCCGCCGATCGCCGACTTCGCCTCGTCGGCGGGCACCATTTCGCCGAAGCCGCCCGCCGAACCAAAGGCGAGGCGGAAGAATTTGAGCTTGTTCGCCGACGTGCGCGCGCTCTGTTCAAGCAGTTCAATGCACCGCGCGCGCATCTCGGGATCCTTCTCGTCCGCCAGCAGTTCAAGGCCGTTGGCGAAGGCCCCGACGGGGCTGAGCAGATCGTGGCACAGGCGCGAGGCCAGCATGGAGGCGAAATCGACGCGATCGTCGGACATGAATGACTGGCTCCCCGCGAGGCCGGACGCTCCCGGCTCGCACCGCTCCCTAAGGCAGGGATATGGTTAAGGGCAAGGGGCATCCCTACCGACCCGGCCTGACAGGGCCGGCGATATCGCCCGGCGCCTTGAAATTCGCCGCCCCCGCCCCATATCCGCAGCAATGTTGGGGGACGACGATATACTGACCGTGACGCTTCCGGAGAGTGCCGCCGGGCTGCGGCTCGACCGAGCGCTGGCAGAGGCGTTTCCCGACCTTTCGCGCGAACGGTTAAAGACGCTTATTAAGGGCGGCCGCGTCGCCGATGCGAGCGGCGCCGTCCTGTGGGATCCATCGAGCAAGGCTGCCGCGGCGGCGACGCTGGCGATCCGCCTGCCCGCTCCCGCCCCGGCGCACAATGTCGCGCAGGACATGGAGCTCGTCGTCGCATTCGAGGACGAGCATCTGATCGTCGTCGATAAGCCGGCGGGGATGGTCGTGCATCCCGCCGCGGGCAATCTCGACGGAACGATGGTCAATGCGCTGCTCCATCATTGCGCGGGGCAGCTTTCGGGCGTTGGCGGCGTCGCCCGCCCCGGCATCGTCCACCGCATCGACAAGGATACGAGCGGACTGATCGTCGCCGCCAAGCACGACAAGGCGCATGAAGGTCTGGCAAAGCAATTCGCGGCGCACAGCATCGACCGACGCTATACGGCGATTGCCACCGGGCGGCCGATGCCTGCCAACGGCACCGTCGATGCGGCGCTCGCCCGGTCGGCCACGAACCGCAAGAAGATGGCGGTCGTCGCCGAAGGCCGCGGCAAACATGCCGTCACCCATTACCGGACGATCGAGCCGCTGAAAAATGCGACTCTGGTCGAATGCAGGCTGGAAACCGGGCGCACGCACCAGGTGCGCGTCCACATGATGCATATCGGCCATCCGCTGGTCGGCGACCCGGTCTACGGCCGCGCCAAAAAGCCGCTGTCGGATGTGCTGAAAGCGCGGAATTTCGCGAGGCAGGCATTGCACGCGGCCCATTTGGGCTTTATTCATCCGGTGACCGGTAACAGGATCGCGCTCGACAGCGAACTCCCAGCGGACATGCGGGAACTGATCGATGAACTGCGCGTTTAGGTTTCGAATGAAAATCTATTTTGACCGCCGGAGCCAACCGCGGCATATCTCTCCTCCGACGTTTAGGGAAGACAATCAGAATGGCTAACAAAAGCAATGTTCCGGCAGTGGTGCCCGCGCTCGGCGGTGAGGCGAGCCTGAACCGCTATCTGGCCGAAATCCGCAAATTTCCGCTTCTGACGCCCGAGCAGGAATATATGCTCGCCAAGCGTTTCCAGGAGCATGGCGACAATGAAGCGGCGGCGCAGCTCGTCACGTCGCACCTCCGCCTCGTCGCGAAGATCGCCATGGGCTATCGCGGCTATGGCCTGCCGGTCAGCGAGCTGATTAGCGAGGGCAATATCGGATTGATGCAGGGGGTGAAGAAGTTCGACCCCGAACGCGGCTTCCGCCTCGCCACCTATGCGATGTGGTGGATCCGCGCCTCGATCCAGGAATT
>JACDQN010000368.1 GCA_015657575.1 Sphingopyxis sp. | reverse complement strand
TTTCCGGCGATTGCCGTCGCCGATCGGAACGGGCTTTATGGCGTCATGGCCTTTGGCGAGGCGTGCAAGGCGGCGGGGGTGCAGCCGATCGTCGGCGCCTTCCTGAGCATCGCGCGGCCGGGGCAGCGGATGGCGAACGGCGCGCCGCTGATCGACTGGCTGGCGCTCTATGCGCAGGACGATGCGGGCTATAACAATCTTTGCGCGCTGGTATCGGCGGCGCATCTCGGCCGACCCGTGGAGCAGGAGCCGCATGTCACGCTGTCCGACATGGCGGGCAGGACCGACGGGCTGATCTGCCTGACCGGTGGCGGCGAGGGCGCGCTCGCGCGATTGCTGGCGGGCGAGCAGAAGACGGCGGCGGAAGATTATGTCGAGCAGCTCGAGGCGCTGTTCGGTGGGCGGCTTTATATCGAGTTGTCGCGGCGCAACGATGCGACCGAGATGGCGGCCGAAAATGCGCTGATCGACATCGCCTATGCGCGCGCTCTGCCGATCGTTGCGACCAACCCCGCAAACTTCGTCGAGCCGCAATTCCACCCAGCGCATGATGCGATGCTGTGCATCGCGCAGTCGGCGTATGTCGAGAGCGAGGATCGGCGCGTGTCGAGCCCCGAGGCGTGGCTGAAACCCGCCGAGGCGATGGAGGATGCCTTCAGCGATCTGCCCGAAGCGATGCACAACACATTGGTCATCGCCCAGCGCTGCGCCTTCATGGCCCCCAAGCGCGCACCGATTCTGCCGAGCCTTGCGGGCGACCGCGAGGGCGAGGCGGCGCAATTGAAGGCCGATGCGCACGCAGGGCTGGAAGCGCGGCTAGCGCTCTATCCCGATCTGTCAGTCGAGGAGCGGCAGGCTTATGTCGAACGCCTCGACTTCGAGGTCGATGTTATCACCCAGATGGGATTCCCCGGTTATTTCCTGATCGTTGCCGACTTCATCAAATGGGCGAAGGCGCAGGATATTCCGGTGGGGCCGGGGCGTGGTTCGGGAGCGGGCAGCGTCGTCGCCTGGGCGTTGACGATCACCGATCTCGATCCGCTGAAGCTCGGCTTGCTGTTCGAGCGCTTCCTCAACCCCGAGCGCGTGTCGATGCCCGACTTCGACATCGACTTTTGCGAAACGCGGCGCGGCGAGGTGATCCGCTATGTGCAGGAGAAATACGGCCGCGACACCGTCGCGCAGATCATCACCTTCGGTAAGCTGAAGGCGCGCGCGGTGCTGAAGGATACCGGCCGCGTGCTCCAGATGAGCTATGGCCAGGTCGACCGGCTGGCGAAGCTGGTGCCGAACCATCCGACGGATCCCTGGACGCTCGAACGCGCGCTGAACGGCGTCAGCGAGCTGATGACCGAGTATAAGCAGGACGATGGCGTCCGGCGTCTGTTCGACATGGCGCGCCAATTGGAAGGCTTGCCGCGCCACAGTTCGACCCACGCGGCCGGCGTGGTGATCGGCGACCGCCCGCTCGATCAGCTCGTCCCGCTCTATCGCGATCCGCGTTCGGACATGCCGGTGACGCAGTTCGACATGAAATATGTCGAGACTGCGGGGCTGGTGAAGTTCGACTTTCTCGGCCTCAAGACGCTGTCGGTGCTCAAGGAAGCGAAGCGCCTGCTCGCGCTGCGCGGGGTCGATGTCGATCTCGATGCGCTCGCTTGGGACGATAGCGCGGTCTACGAACTGCTCCAGCGCGGCGAGACCGTCGGGGTGTTCCAGCTGGAATCCGAGGGCATGCGGCGCACGCTGTCGGCGGTGAAGCCGACCAATTTCGGCGACATCATCGCGCTCGTCGCGCTCTATCGGCCGGGGCCGATGGACAATATCCCGCTGTTCGGCGCGCGCAAGAACGGGCGCGAGGCGATCGCCTATCCGCATCCTTTGCTCGAGGGCATCCTCGCCGAAACCTACGGCATCTTCGTCTATCAGGAACAGGTGATGCAGGCCGCGCAGATCCTGGCGGGCTACAGTCTCGGCGGCGCCGACCTGCTGCGCCGCGCTATGGGCAAGAAGGTCCAGGCGGAGATGGACGCGCAGCGCGACACCTTCGTCAAGGGCTGCGGCGAGCATAACAATATCGATGCGAAGGCCGCGAACGAGCTGTTCGACTTGATCGACAAGTTCGCGGGCTATGGTTTCAACAAGAGCCACGCCGCGGCTTACGCTTTACTGTCCTATCAGACCGCGTGGCTGAAAGCGCATTATCCGCACGAATTCTTCGCGGCCTCGATGTCGTTCGACAGCCATCAGACCGACAAATTGTCGATCTTCATCGACGACATGCGGCGGCTGGGGGTCGATGTGTCGGCGCCGTCGATCAACGAGAGCGAGGCCGATTTCTCGGTCGGGCGCGGCGATGACGGATTGACCGTGCGTTATGCGCTCGGCGCGCTGAAGGGCGTGGGCGAAAAAGCGATGGAGGCGCTCGTTGCCGAGCGCCACGCCAAAGGCGATTTCGCGAGCCTTGACGATTTCGCGGGGCGGATCGATCCGAAACTGCTCAACCGCCGCCAGATCGAGGCGCTGGCGGCGGGCGGGGCGTTCGATTGCATCGAACCCGACCGGCCGCGCGCCTATGCCGGGGCGGAAGCGCTGCTTGCTTGCGCGAACAGTTCGGCGCATGAGCGATCGACGGGGCAGGGCGGGCTGTTCGGTGGCGATGTTGCGATCATGCCGGTGCTTCAGCTTCCGGCAGCCGAGCCGTGGACGCTGGCCGAGCGGATGACGCGCGAGAAGGAAGCGTTCGGATTTTATTTCTCGGCGCACCCGGTCGAGCAGTATGAAGCGATCGTCGCGGCGCGCGGAGCGCGGTCGTATGGCGACATCTGCGAAAATGTCGAAATGACGCCGGGGACGCGTATCCCGATGGTGATGGCCGCGATGGTTGAAAGCGCTCGTCCGCGCGTGTCGCAGCGCGGCAACCGCTTCCTCAACCTGACGCTGTCGGATCGCAGCGGCCAGTTCCAGTCGAGCTGTTTCGACGAGCAGGCGGGCAAGGTGCTGGAGGCCCTGGCGGCCGATGGCGGCTGTGCGATCCTGTCGGTCGAACTCGATCTGCTCGAGGGCGAGGAGACCCCCCGGGTGACGGTGCGCGGGGCGCAGTCGCTGGCGGATATCGCGGCCACCGCGGCGCTCCAGCTGACGTGCCGGGTCGAGCTTCCCGACGCCCTGACCGAGATCGCGCGCCTGCTCGAAAGGCGCGACGACGCGCGCGGGAAGGTGGTCATCGCGACGCGCGACCCGCTGACCGACGAAGATATCCGGATCGAGCTTGGCAACCGTTTCGCGCTCGGGCCCGACACGGTTTCGCGCTTCGATCTGGTCGCGGGCGTTACCGAGGCGACTTTGTCGCTGGTCGCCCCGCGCGATTTCAGGGTGCGCGGATAATCTGGCCTCCGCGTTCCGATTGGTAGACGCGTTGTTTTCGGTTTGGCCCTTGCGCGCCGAGCGCATCCCGCCCTATCCCTAGGGTGCAACGATAAACCGAGGATGCCACAATGGGAATGCAGGGTCAGCCGCTGCTCGTCACGAGCCTGATCGACCATGCCGCGCGCGAACATGCGGGACGCGAAATCGTCTCGCGCTGGGCCGACGGCGGTATGACAAGAACGACCTGGGGCGAAGTGGGTGCCGATGCGCGGCGCTTCGCCGCCGCCATGACCAAGCTGGGAGTCCGGAAGGGCGATCGCATTGCGACGCTGGCGATGAACCACGGCCACCATCTGGTCAGCTGGTACGGCAGCGCCGGGATGGGCGGAGTGCTTCATACGGTAAACCCGCGTCTGTTCGACGAGCAGCTCATTTATATCATGAACCATGCCGAGGACCGCGTGCTGTTTCTCGACGCGATGTTCCTTCCGATCATCGAGCGTATCCGGCCCGAACTCACGACGATCGAGCATTTCATCCTGTTCGACGCGCCGGCGCAGGGCGATTACAAATCATACCGCGATCTGATCAGTGCCGAGGACGGCGGCTTTCAGTGGGTCGAACTGGACGAGCGCGACCCGGTGGGTCTTTGCTACACCAGCGGAACCACGGGCAACCCGAAGGGCGTGCTCTATGAGCATCGCTCGAACGTCATTCACGCGATCACCGAGATTCAGCCCGACGTGTTCGACATGTCGAACCGCAGCGTCATCCTGCCGATCGTGCCGATGTTTCATGCGAACAGTTGGGGCATCCCCTTTGCCGCCGCAACAGTCGGCGCGAAGCTGGTCTTTTCGGCGACCAACGATGCGCAGGTGCTTTGCGACCTGATGCACGACGAGGGCGTGACGCATAGCGCGGGGGTGCCGACGGTTTGGCTGGCGATGTTCGGGCATATGGACGCGACGGGCATCGGCTATGGCAAGCTGCAGCGTGTCATCATCGGCGGCTCGGCTGCTCCGCGCGCGATGATCGAGCGGTTCATGAAGGCCGGGGTCGAGGTTGCGCATGCCTGGGGCATGACCGAAACATCGCCGATCGGGACGATGGGCAAGCGGCCGTGGAACTGGGACGAAATGAGCTTCGACGAGCGCGTCGACGTTGTCTGCCGGCAGGGCTGTCCGCCCTATGGGGTCGAGCTGCGCATCGTCGACGACGAGGACGGGGAGCTGCCGCGCGACGGCGTGACGAGCGGGCGGCTGCAGATTCGCGGGCCGTGGATCATCCAGCGCTATTTCAAGGCGGACGAGGATGCGGCGGACGGCGACGGCTGGTTCGACACCGGCGACGTGTCGGTGATCCACCCGGACGGGGTCATGCAGATTACCGACCGCGCAAAGGATGTGATCAAGTCGGGCGGCGAGTGGATTTCATCGATCGAACTCGAAAATGCCGCGGTCGGCGCGCCGGGCGTGCAGGAGGCGGCGGCGGTCGGCGTCTATCACCCCAAATGGGACGAGCGGCCGATCCTGCTGATCGTCCGCAAGCCGGGCGCCGAGACGAGCGAGGCGGAAATCGTCGATTATCTGAAGGACAAGGTCGCGAAATGGTGGCTGCCCGACGAGGTCGTCTTCGTCGACGAACTGCCGCACACCGCGACGGGTAAGATTTTGAAGCGCCAGATCCGCGATGATTACAAGGATTATAAGCTGCGCTCGCTGGTGGGGGCTTAGGGTCCTGACCCTAATCAGGATCGTCGCCCCGCCTCCGCGGGGACGAGGGTTGAGTTAAAAACATTTCCATCTGCCCATTGAGTTAAAACAGCTCCATTTGCCCGTCCCGCTCCGGCGGGCGGAAGAGGTCGCTGCGGAGCGGCGGGAAGCCGCGGTCCATGCCATGTTCGCGCGCGGCGCGTTTGACGCGCTGGCGGATCAGTTGCGGCCAGATGCCCTGACCCTTCATGCGCGTAAAGAAATTGGGGTCGTTGTCTTTGCCGCCGCGAATGTCCTGCACAATGTTCATCACCTTGTCGGCGCGGTCGGGATAGTGCGCCGCAAGCCAGGCGCGGAAGAGCGGCGCGACCTCGAACGGCAGGCGCATGAGGATGTAGGAGGCGCGGATCGCTCCCGCCTCCGCCGCGGCCCTCATGATGGCCTCGATCTCGTGATCGGTGATCGCCGGAATGATCGGCGAGATGTTGACCTGTGTCGGTATGCCCGCATCGATGAGCCTGCGGATCGCGGCCAGACGGCGGCGCGGGTGCGGGGCCCTGGGTTCGAGTGTGCGGGCAACCTTGGGATCGAGCGTCGTCACTGAAATCGCGACGCCCACCAGATTGTCGCGCGCCATCGCCGCGAGCAGGTCGATGTCGCGGAGCAGGCGGTCGGACTTGGTGGTGATCAGCAAGGGGTGCTTCGTTTCGGCGAGGACCTCGACGATGGATCGCGTGATGCCCCATTCGCGCTCGATCGGCTGATAGCCGTCGGTGTTGGTGCCGATCGCAAGCGGCGCGACCTTATAGTTGCGCTTGGCGAGTTCCTGCCGGAGCAGCTTAGCGGCGTCGGGCTTGGCGAAAAGCCTGCTTTCGAAATCAAGCCCCGGCGACAGGTCGTGGAAGGCGTGCGTCGGGCGCGCGAAGCAATAAATGCAGCCATGTTCGCAGCCGCGATAGGGGTTGATCGAACGGTCGAAGCCGATGTCGGGCGACATATTGCGCGCGATGATGGTCCTCGGATGCTCGACGGTAACGGTCGTGCGCAGCGGCGGCGGGGCGCCGTCGATATCCTCGGCCGCGTCGAGCCAGTCGCCATCGGCCTCGCGGTCGAATGACCCGGTGCGGGTCGGGCGCAAATTGGTCGGCGCGCCGCGGCCCGAAATGGGGGGTAGAGGCTTGGACGATTCCATCGGGCGAGGATATCGTGCCGATGAGAACAAAGAAAGAACAAATGGCGCTGATGCGAAAGTCTATTCGGTGAGACGCGGCATCAGCTCGACGAAGTTGCAGGGCTTGTGGCGGCTGTCGAGCTGCATCGACAAAATGCCGTCCCACGCGTCGGTTACGGCGCCGGTCGAACCGGGCAGCGCGAAAATATAGGTGCCGCGCGCGACGACCGCGCAGGCGCGGGACTGGATCGTCGACGTGCCGATCGTCTGGTAGCTGAGCCAGCGGAACAATTCGCCGAAGCCGGGGATGTCCTTGCCGTCGAGGCGGTGCAGCGCCTCGGGCGTCACGTCGCGTCCGGTCAGGCCGGTGCCGCCTGTGGTGATCACCACGTCAACCTCGGGGTCGTCGATCCAATTATGGAGGCGCGAGACGATCAGGTCGGTTTCGTCCCGGATGATCGCACGCGCGGCGAGGATATGCCCTGCGCCTGTCAGCAATTCTTGGAGCTTGTCACCCGACCGGTCCTCGGCCGCGCTGCGGCTGTCGGATATCGTCAGAACGGCAATGCGGACGGGCTTGAAGGTCAGGCTCTCGTCAATCGGCATTAGCGAGGCTGCCCGCATAGGTCAGGCGCGTACGATCCTTGCCATCGGGGAAACGCGGCCATTTGCCCTGCGCAAGCGCGGCGCGGCTGTCCGACGGCTTGCCCTGCTGCGCCTCGTACATCCAGTAGTTGCGGAGCACGATGCCGACGTAGCCGCGCGTTTCCCAATAGGGGATCGATTCCATATAGAGCAGCGGGTCGCCGCCGTCGCGGATCTCGGTCTGCCAGCGCGCGATCGGCGCCGGACCGGCATTATAAGCGGCGATGACCTTGGGCAGCTGGCCGCCGGTCGAGCTGTCCTTGCTGAGATATTGCAGATAGCGCTGGCCGAAATCCATGTTGACCGCGGGGGTCTTGAGATCGCCCGGGCCGCGGCCGTCGCCGTTCCAGCGCGCGAGATCGTTCGCGGTGCCGGGGCGGACCTGCATCAGTCCCATAGCGCCCGCCGGGCTGACCGCCGTGCGCTGGAAACGCGATTCCTGGAGCGTATGGGCGAAGACAAGCGCCGGATCGACCCGCCAGCCGCCATTGGGTTCCCATTTGGGTTGCGGATAGCGTGTCCCGGCGGCGAGCTTGCGGCCTTGCGGCGTGTTGTGCGCGAGCCAGAGCTGGGTTTCGGGCAGGCTCAGCGCACCGGCGATGCTGATGATCTGCGCATGCTGGTCGGCGCTGCCGATGCGCGCCTGGTGGCGCAGCGTCTCGTCGGCATATTTATCCTCGCCGATTTCGGCGAGCGCCATGGCGGTGCGGATATTGGGCAGATCCTCGAGCGCGCGCCAGGCGCTGCGGTCGGCACGAACATTCTGTTGCTGTTGCGTCGCGGGTTGGCCGAGCGTCTCGGCGGCGAGCAGGCCGTAGAAGGTCTCCTCATTGGCAGCGGCGGCGCGAAGGCGCGGCTGGACCGAGGCGGGTTCGCCAGCAGCAACCGCGGCGCGCGAAGCCCAATAATATGCCGCGGCGCGCAGTTCGCTGTCGGGTGCCTCCTTTGCAACGCGGTCGAAAGCGGCAAGCGCGGTGCGATAATCGTGAAGGCGCCACGAGGCGAGGCCCTGCACCCAGGCTCCCTGCGTGGCCCACGGGCCGCTGTTCGCGGTGCATGACAGGGCAAGACGCAGGGCGTTCTGGTCGTCGTTCTCGATATAATAGGACCAGGCGATCTTTTGCGTCCATTCGGCGCGCGCTTCGGGCGACAATTTGTCGATCACCGCATTGAGCAGCGTTTCGGCGCCCGCGGGGTCGTCGTTCTTGATGCGGTCGGGGACCGAACGCGCAAGGGTGCCGGCGAACGGATCGCTGACGCTGTCGGCGTTCAGGCGGCGCGGCGCGCTGCCGGCCCAGCTGAGGCGCGTCTGAAGGGGCAGCGACGGTATGTCCGTCGCGCCGCGCTTCGCGGCGAGGCGGCCAAGCTGTTCGGCCTGCGGCAGTTGCGGCGAACGCGAGAGGATCGGCATGATGTCGGCGACTTCGGCCTTGGGGCTGTTCGGCGCGACAAGTAGCTCGGCGCGCAGAAAATCGCTGAGCGGGCCACCCTTCCGTCGGCGTCGGCGCGTCCAGCAGCGCCCGCGCTTCGGCCCAGCGCTGGCCGCGGATCGCAGTCAGCACCTGCGAGTAGAGCGTTTTCTGTTTTGCCGACAGGATGTCCGGCACGGTCTGAGGCGCGCCGGCGAATTCGCGGTCCTTGTCGGCGGCGAATGCTGGCGGTGCGCCGGCCATACCGACCAGCAGCGCATAGGAAAGAAGAATCTTGGTCCGTTTTTTCATCTGTCAACGTCCCCGGTTGAACAGTTTGAGGCTGTCCCAGGCCGCCGCCTTTTGGGCAGGCCGGGCGAGCAGCATCGCGGGACTCGCGATTGCCACGGCGTCCACCTTGCCGCCATCTTGGTTAATATCGAGTAACCTTCCGCGCGTGTCGGCGAGCGCGCTGCCCGTCGCCATGCGGAGGATTTCGCTGCCGATCAGCAGCAGACGCCCGGGACGTGCAAGACGCAGATGATGCCAAAGCAGGCGATCGAGTTCGGCGGCGTCGCTTTCGCTGCAGCGGCCGCCCGGCGGACGCGTCACCGCGAGGCTGGCGAGGTAGCAATCGCCGCGCGTCATCCCGATCGCGCGCAGCATCGCGTCGAGCAGCTGGCCGGCGGGGCCCGCAAAGAGGGTCGCATCACGCTGGTCGTCGATTTCGGGCCATGCGGTGAGCAGCATCAGCGGCGCTTTGGCGGCACCGACGGGCAACACGCGACGCGCGTCCCACTGGCTGCCGGGTACGTCGGGGCTGGACGCAAGCCA
Organism: Sphingopyxis sp.; assembly: GCA_015657575.1. Lineage (GTDB taxonomy): Bacteria > Pseudomonadota > Alphaproteobacteria > Sphingomonadales > Sphingomonadaceae > Sphingopyxis. The sequence continues at coordinate 4,779 of JACDQN010000368.1, read as the reverse complement.
CGTCTGAAAATCATCCCAGTCTTCGGGTAGTTCGACGGGGCTGTTGAACTCCGCCGGCGTGGGGGTTGCCTGCCGCTGGAGGGCGGCGGGCAGCGGGGCGGGCTCGGGATCGGCCAGGGGCGTGCGTTTCGGCGTTGCCGCAACGTCATTGGCCGGAGGTGCGGCGAGCCAGCTCGCCGGTACCTCGCCAACAAGGGCATCCACGCCGGCCAGCGACCACCAGTCGCATATGCTTTCCGCCAGCAAGGCTGAATTTGACCCACCCATGATTTTGTTAAAACAGGCAGTTGACGGACGCGTCAATTGGCGGGCATCGCAAATCGTGACAGAATGAGCGCAGGGCACGATGAATGTCCGCGCAGGGACGGCAGAAAGGTATTTGCGGTGAGCGAACGGGAATCGATGCCCTATGACGTGGTCATCGTCGGTGCGGGGCCGGCGGGACTTTCGGCGGCGATCCGCCTCAAACAATTGGCGAATGAAGCCGGCAGCGAATTGTCGGTGTGCATCCTCGAAAAAGGGTCCGAGGTCGGCGCCCATATCCTGTCGGGCGCGGTGATCGACCCCAGGTCGCTCGACGAATTGCTCCCGGAATGGCGGACGCAGGGGTGCCCGCTTGCCGAAGTGCCGGTCAACGACAACCAGCATTGGATCCTCACCAAGAACAAGAAGTTCAACCTGCCCGAGTTCATCTCGCCGGGCTTCATGCACAACAAGGGCACCTATACGGGCAGCCTCGGCAATCTCTGTCGCTGGCTCGCCGAACAGGCCGAAGGGCTGGGCGTCGAAATCTTCCCCGGCTTTCCGGCGGCGGAGATTCTCTACAATGAGGATGGCTCGGTCAAAGGCGTCGCGACCGGCGACATGGGCGTGGCGCGCGACGGCAGCCATAAGGCGGATTATGCCCCAGGGCTCGAACTCCATGCAAAATATACCTTCTTCGCCGAGGGCGTGCGCGGCCATCTGACCAAGATGCTCAAGCCGCAGTTCGGTCTCGATGCCGACTGCGAGCCGCAGGTCTATGGGCTAGGCGTCAAGGAATTGTGGGATATCAAGCCCGAGAACCATGCGCCGGGCCGCGTGATCCACACGCAGGGCTGGCCGCTCGACGAAAATGCCAATGGCGGCGGCTTCCTCTACCATCAGGCAAATGGTCAGGTTGCGCTCGGTTTCGTGACCTGGCTCAACTATCGTAACCCGCACATCTCCCCTTTCCAGGAGATGCAGAAGTGGAAGACGCATCCCGAGATCGCGAAGATCCTGAAAGGGGCGAAGCGCGTTTCCTATGGTGCGCGTGCGATCAGCGACGGCGGGCTGCAGTCGGTGCCCAAGCTTGCCTTCCCGGGCGGCGCGCTGATCGGCGACAGCGCCGGTTTCCTGAACGTGCCCCGCATCAAGGGCACGCACACGTCGATGAAGTCGGGCATGATGGCGGCAGAGGCGGCCTTTGCTGCGGTGACTGCCGGACGAACGAGCGATACGCTCGACGCCTATCAGGCGGCCTATGACGACAGCTGGGTGAAGAAGGAGCTGAGCGTCGTTCGCAACGTGCTCCCGCTTGTCGAGAAATATGGCGACCTCGCGGGCACGATCCTGTCGGGCATGACGATGTGGCTCGAAACGCTGAAGATCAAAGTCCCGTTCACGATGAAGCATCATCCCGACAATGAGAGCCTGTACCGCGCCGACATGATGCCGAAACCGGACTATCCCAAGCCCGACGGCGTGCTGACCTTCGACCGCTTGTCCTCGGTGTTTATTTCGAACACCAACCATGAGGAGGACCAGCCGGTTCACCTGCAGCTCAAGGATCCGTCGGTCCCGGTCGAATATAATCTGCCGATGTATGACGAGCCCGCGCAGCGTTATTGCCCCGCGGGGGTTTACGAGATCGTCGGCGAGGCAGAGGGCGACCCGAAATTCGTGATCAACGCGCAGAATTGCGTCCATTGCAAGACGTGCGACATCAAGGATCCGACCCAGAATATCAACTGGGTCACTCCCGAAGGCGGCGGAGGCCCCAATTACCCCAATATGTAAGCTCGTCCGCTTTTCGGGGGCGCCGGCCGCCTTCGCGGTGCTGGCGCTCGCGGTGCCGGTGCAAGCGGCAGACGATGGCGGCGCGGCGCTGAACGCGCTGGTCAAGGCGCGGCTGGCCGAGGATGCGGGCGCGCCGGCGGCGGCGCTGTCGGCGCTGACGGTGCTTGCGAGCCATGCACCGCAGATCCCGGGGCTGCGCGGCCGGATACTCGAACAGGGGATCGAGGCCGGCGATCTGGTCGCGGCACGGAGCGCGGCGGTCCAGCTGTGGGCGGCCGGGGACCGCCGGTTCGACGCGCAGCTGGTGCTGCTGGTCGATGCGATGCGACGCTCCGACTGGAAGGGCGCGCGCGCCTATGCGACGGGTCGCGGCGACAAGACCGGGGGCGAGGCGATCGCGCGGCTGATCCAGCCCGCGATCATGAGCTGGATCGACGTCGGCGCGCGCGAGGCCAATGCCGAGCGTCATCTGCTCGGCGCCTTTGGGAAGGCACGGCCCGAGCCGGCGATGGCGCTGGAGGCGGCGCTGGTGCGTCTGGCGTCGGGGCGCACCGCCGACGCGATCGCGCTGACCGACGATATTGTGCTGACCGACCGCACGAGCCAGCTCGTCGCGCTGCGCCTCGCGGCATCGCTGCGCCGGGCCGGGCAGGAAGAGGCGGCCGAGCGGCTGCGCAAGCGAATTGCGCTCGCTGCGGGATCGCGCGAGGATCCGATGCTGTTGCTCCCCGACCAGTCGGTGACGACACCGCGCGGCGGGGTGGCGCACTGGCTGGCGATGCTCGCCGACGGGCTGGCGCGGACGCCGAACGGCAGCCCGAAGCTGCCCTTGCTGTTCGCGCGGGCGAGCTTCTGGCTCGACGATCAGGATCTGACGGTACGCGGTGCGCTCGTCGAGGCGCTCGACCGCAATGGTCAGGGTTCCGAGGCGATGGAGCTGCTTGCGAACGCGAAAACGGCGACGCCACCGGTGCTCGCGATGCGGCGCGCCGAACTGATGGCGGGCGCGGGCGACATGACGGGCGCCGCGAAGCTTGCCGAGGCCGCCGCTGCAGGCGAGCCGCCGGTGCGCAGCCTGCTCGTTCGCTTTGCCGACATCGCGCGCCGCGCCGACGATCCGAAAGCGGCGGCGCGGGCCTATGAGCGGCTCGAAGCCAGCCTGGGTGAGGGTGCCGACGATACGGCGCTGCGCGGTTCGCTGTTGATCGCGCGCGCCGAATTGCTGTTGCAGGCGAGCGACTGGGACGCGGCGAAGCCGCTGATGGAAAAGGCGGTCGCGTTGCGGCCCAACGATGCGACAGTGCTCAATTTCGTCGGCTATTCGGCGCTCGAACGGCGCCATGAAGTGCCGCAGTCGCTGGCGCGGATCGAGGCGGCGTGGCGGCAGGAGCCGCAGAGCGCGGCGATTACGGACTCGCTCGGCTGGGCTTATTTTCTGACGGGGCGCGTCGACGAGGCGGTGCCGCTGCTGGAGAAGGCGCAGCAGGGAGATCCCGAAAATCCGGTGATCATCGAGCATCTGGGCGACGCCTATTGGAAGGCCGGGCGGCGCTATCAGGCCCGCTATGTCTGGCGCGCGGCAGCGCTGCTCGCCGAGGCCGATATGGCGACGCGCCTGACCGCGAAGATCCGCGACGGGCTGACGCCGGCGACAATCGCGCCATGAGTACGATGAGCGAAACCGGTTGGGCGAAGATCAACCTGGCGCTGCATGTGCGGAGCCGGCGCCCCGACGGTTATCACGAGATCGAGACGCTCTTCGCCTTCGTCGATCATGGCGACGGGATCGAAGCGAGGGTCGGCAAAACCGACAGCCTGACGATCGAGGGCGAATTCTCCGGGGGACTGAGCGCGGGACACGACAATCTGGTGCTGCGCACGCTCGAGTTGGTGCGCACGCGCCACGGGGCCGACCGGGTGCCGCCGCTCGCGGTGACGCTGACCAAGCGCCTGCCGGTTGCGGCAGGGATCGGCGGCGGCTCGGCCGACGCGGCAGCGATGGCGCGGCTGGTGCGCCGACATTTTCTGCCCGAACTGGGCGATGCCGCGCTGGCACGGCTCGTCGTGCCGCTGGGCGCCGACGTCGCGGCTTGCGTCGCAAGCGCGACGTCGCTGGGGCTGGGCGTCGGCGAGCAATTATCGCCGGTTCCCGAACTGCGGCTTGGCGGCACGCCGGTGCTCCTCGTCAATCCGCGCGAGCCGGTCGCGACCGGACCGGTCTTCGCGGCGTGGGACGGGATCGACCGCGGCCCGCTCTATGGCGATCCTGGCGGACGTGCGCAGTTGCTCGCGGCGCGCAATGATCTGCAGCGCCCGGCAATCGCGCAATGCCCGGCGATCGCCGACGTGCTTCTCGAACTCGGCGCGCTGCGGCCATGGCTCGCGCGCATGTCGGGGTCGGGGGCAACCTGCTTTGCGCTGTTCGACGCCGTTGCCGAGCGCGATGCGGCGTCGGTGCGGCTGGCACAGAGCCACCCGCACTGGTGGCAGATGGCGGGCGCGCTGCGATGAGCGAGGCATGGCGTGAGCTTGGTTCGCTGCGTGCGGGCGGGATATTGCTGATCGCCGATCATGCCTCGGCCCTTGTGCCCGATGATATCGACCTGGGTATCGATCCCGCGCTGCTGTCCAATCATATCGCGATCGACATCGGCGTGGCGGAGGTCGCGGCGTTGCTCCTCGCGGCGGGCGCGGTCGACGCGGCGATCCTCGGCAGCGTGTCGCGGCTGGTGGTCGACT
>JACDQN010000367.1 GCA_015657575.1 Sphingopyxis sp. | reverse complement strand
ATCGCTGAGATGGCCGAGCAGCGGCGCGAACAGGAACTGCATCGCGGCATAGCTGAAGAGCACGCCACCCCCCGATCGCACTCGCTTCGCCGATCGCGCGCCCGACAGTTCGAAGATCAGGTCGGGCATGACCGGAAGGATGATGCCGAGGCCCGCGAGATCGATCAGGATCGTCGCCGACGCAAACCCCCGCGCGCGCCGCGCCGCGCGTTTATCGACCATTGTCTACCGTCGTCGGCCCGCCATCAGCGCCGCCGCGGCGCACCAGCACGCGCCGCGGGGTGCGAATGAACGCCCGTCTTTCATATTCGATCTCGATCGCGCCTGCACCGACAGGCGGCAGATGCCGAAGCAGATGGCGCCACGCGATCGCGGCCTCCAGCTTCGCCAGGTGGACGCCGATGCAGAAATGGCGACCAGCGCCGAACCCCAGCGACACGGGGCCCTTGCGATGCGGATCGATCGCGTCGGGGTTTGAAAAGACGAGCGGATCGCGATTGCCTGCCGCGATCGCCACGATCACCAGGCTGCCCGCTTTGATCATGCTCGATCCCAGCAGCACGTCCTCGGCCGCCACCCTTCCCGTCATATGGATCGACGGCGAAAGACGGAGGAGTTCGTTGATCACCGCCTCGTTCGCCAGATCGGCGGCGGCGACCGACTGCGCCGCCATGGTCAGATAGCCCGCGCAGATAAGATTGACCGTCGTGTCGATGCCCGCCGACAGCACGAAGGCGATGTTCGCAGCGGCCTCGTCGGCCGTAAGCGCCCCCTCGTCGACCCGCGTCCGGATAGGATGCAGCGGGTGCGCCGCATCGTTCGCCGCCGCGATCGCCCCTGCGATTTGCGCCGCCAGGCGATGATAGCTCTGCTCCGCCTGTACCAGTTCGTCGGCGGTCGGGGTGACGGGTTCCAGAAATATGACGCTGTCGGTGGTGAAGCGCTGAATCAACGCGCTGTCGCAATCGCCGATCCCCAGCATCGCCTTGATGGTGTCGGTGGCCAGCGGCAGCGCGAAATCGCGGACCAGATCGAAGCGATCCGCGCCCTCGGCGTGCCGCAGCAATGCTTGGGCGCCGCGGTCGATCTCATCTTGATAGCGCAGGATGTTCCGCCGGGTGAAGAGAGGGGAAAATGTACCCCTGATCCGGTCGTGCGCAGCGCCGTCCAGATTGAGCATCGCCATCGCGGCCGACTGCACCGCGCGGTTCTCGGGATCGTGTCGTCCCCCACGGCGCGGCACCTTGCTATGATCGCGCAGAAAGCGGGAATCGCCAAGGATTGCTGCGCATTCGTGATAGCCGACCGCAATCCAGACACCCAGCCGGGTACGGTGCAACGGGCCGGCGGCCGCAAGCGGCCGATAGAAGGCGAAGGGATCCGCCTGAAAGCCCGGATCGAACGGATTGAAATGCACCGCGGCCTGCATGGCCTACAAGCTCTCGCTCGATGCCGGCATCCGGTCGAAACCCAGCGCGTTCGAAATGATCTGCAGCATGACTTCGTCGGTCCCGCCCCCGATGGAGATCAGGCGCTGGTCGCGATAACGGCGTGCGACCACATTTTCGTCCATGAAGCCCATTCCGCCCCACAGCTGAAGGCATTGATCGTTGACCCGCCGCACCAGCCGCCCGGCGCCCAGCTTCAGTACGGCGGACTCGCGGCCGACATCGCGGCCGCGAACGAAATTCTCGACCGTCTGCCATGCGTAGGCGCGCAGGATATCGACCTCGGCGACCAGTTCGGACAGGCGGAACTGGACCGCCTGATTGGACAATATGGGCCCGCCGAACGTGGACCGGTCGCGGACATAGGCGATCGTCCGGCTCAGCGTATCGTGCATCGCGGCGATGGTGGACAGCGATATCGACAGTCTTTCGTCACAGAATTGCTTCATCTGATACGGAAATCCGCGCCCTTCGCTGCCGATCAGAAAGCGGCACGGAACCCGGACATCGTCGAAGAAGACCTGCGCCGTGTCGGAACAATGCATGCCCATCTTCTCAAGCTTGCGGCCCACCGAAAAGCCCGGCCGGTCGGTGGGGATGATGATCAGCGACTTGTCCAGCGGCATCCGCGCCGGACGCGCCCGGTCCACCTCGCGCGTGTTGACGAGGGCGCAGATCCAGTCCGCCTGGCAACCGTTGGTCATCCACATTTTGCTGCCGCTCACGACATAATCGTCGCCGTCCCGGCGCGCCCATGTCCGGATGGCCGATACGTCGGATCCCCCACCGACCTCCGAAACGCCCAGCGCCGCGATCTGTTCGCCGGCAATCGCTGGGCGCAGAAACTCCTCGCGCAGCGCATCGGACCCGTATCGCGCGAGCGCGGGCGTCGCCATGTCGGTCTGCACGCCGACCGCCAGCGCCACGCCAGCGCCCGTCACCAGCCCCATGCTCTCCGCCAGCACCGCCTGATAGCTGTAATCGAGGCCGAGCCCGCCGAACGCCGGCGGCTTGTTGATCCCGAGCAATCCGAGCTCGCCCATCTGTTTGAACAGCGCGCGCGTCGGAAGCTGCCGATCGCGCTCCCATTGCTCGACGTTCGGGTTGATCGTCTCCTTGACGAATGTCTCGGCCAGCTCGCGCAGCGCCTGGTGATCGGGTGTCATCTCCATCATCGCGTGCCTCTTCTGCCAAAGTTCCCCAGGCTGCATTGTGCGGACAGCGATGACCGCGCCACGGCTACAGCGCCGCCCGGCGATACAGGTCGCGAAGGTCGGCGCGCCGCGTCTTTCCGCTCGTCGTCCGGGGGATCGTACCCGATTTCCGGAACAGGACATCGCGCGCCGCGACCCCGCATAGATCGTCGCACAAGCGCGATATCGCCGCCCCCATATCCGGCTGCGCGTCCGCCCCCTGATGTTCGACGAGCACGATCAGATCCTCGGTCCCGTGCCGCCCCTCGGCCGAAAAGGCCGCGACCTTGCGCGCGTCGATTCCCAGCCGGTCGGCGATCGCGGGCTCGATATCGGCCGGAAAGACATTCTTGCCCGCGATGATGATCATATCCGTCCGGCGGCCCGCAATGAACAGGTCACCGCCCTCGATAAAGCCGATATCCCCCGTCTTCAGCCAGCCACCCACGATCTTTCCTGCCGTCGCCTCGGGGTCGTCGAAATATCCGCTCATCAGGCTGTCCGACATCAGCTCGACGTCACCGGCGACACCCTCGCTCACCGAGTGCCGATCTCCATCGACGATACGGATCCGCGCACCGCGCACGGGGGTGCCGACGCTCACATATTCGCGGGCAGCGATCGCCGTTTCGATATCCGCGCCACCGCGCGGACGCGCCGCGACGGTCTTCAACCCCTGCGGCGACGACGACACCATCACCGTCGCCTCGGCCATGCCGTAACTCGCGTGAAAGGTTTCGGGCGCGAGGCCATGCGGACGGAGCGCATCGTAAAAGGCGCGCACGTCGACGGGGTCGATCGGCTCGGCCCCGCAAATGATGGTCTTCACGCTCGTCAGCGCGTCGGCGGACAACGCCAAGCGCGCGGCGCGGCGTGCGACCATGCGGAGGGCGAAATTGGGGACCGAGCTGTGGACGTTGCGGTGCGCAGCAAGCGCTTCGACCCACGCCAGCGGCCGCATCATGAAGCGCTTCGGATGCATTACCACCGACCGGTGGCGGCCGATCACCGGCACCACCACCGCGCCCATCAGCCCCATGTCGTGACTGAGCGGTACCCAGTGCACGTTGACGTCGCCGGGGCACCCGTCACCGCGTTCGAGAATGGCTTCGGCGTTGCGGATGATCGCATGGTGGCTGAGTGCGCATCCCTTCGGCGTGCGGGTACTGCCCGAGGTGAACTGGATCAGGGCGATCGCGTCGGGGGCGACCCGGACAACGGGAAAATCGTCCGATGCGTGTGCGGCGACCGCGACCGCAGCCACCACCGGGGCGCCGACTTCGAGCGCATCGACTTCGACCAGCTGCGACCCGATGACCAGCAACCGCGGCTTTGCCACCGCAATGATTCCGCGAAGCTGGTCGCGCTGTTGGTCGATGCGCGCCGATTTCTCGAACGGCGGCAACGTCGTCGGAATCGCCCCGATCAGCTGGCATCCCCAAAAGGCATATATGAACTGGTCGACGCGTTCGATGGACAGCGCGACACGGTCGGTTTGACGAACTCCCAGCGCGCTAAAAGCCGAGGCCCAGCGCGCCGCCTCGCGTTCCAGTTCGCGGGCCGACAGGACCAAATGCTCGCCGTCCGCGTGGACGAATTCGAAGCCGACATCCGCGTCGCTTTCCGCATAGAGGCACAGCGCGGCCCCAAGGGTCGTGGTCTCGCAGTGGTGCGGAACCAGGTCGATCACCAGATGTTCCCGTGGCGGTATCGAAGGCAGCGATGAATCGCGAACCCCGCCGACCGGCGATGGCTTGTCCAACGTGCGACCTGTGGAGTGCTCATCCGAAGGAAGGAAGCATGACGCCGGCCGGAGCGCAAGATAGTCCAAGACCGCGCTCGAACACATAAAATTTGATGCGCTATGCGCGTTCGTCCTTCGGCGAATCCATCAGCACATAAGTCGTGATCGAATGAACCTGCGGCAGGACGCCGAGCACTTCGGTGTGGAAATGTTTGTAGGATACAAGATCCTCGGTCTCGACACGCAGCAGATATTCGATCGTGCCGGTGATGTTGTGGCATTCACGCACCTCGGGAGCGAGCGCCATCGCTGCCTCGAAATCGGCCTGCGACTTCTTGGTGTGCGACGACAGGCCGACGGTCACATAAGCGAGAAACGTCAGCCCGAGCTTCGCCGGGTCGATCACCGCGCGATAGCCCTTGATCACGCCGCTCCGTTCCAGCTCCTGCACGCGGCGGAGACAAGCCGACGGCGACAGCCCGACGCGATCGGCGAGCTCGAGATTGGAGATTCGCCCGTCGCGCGATAATTCCTGCAATATCTTGCGGCCGATTGCGTCGATCTTGATCATAGGTTGCATAATATAATCGATTGAAGACCATCTTTGCAATCCGTCGTGCGGCGAAGCGCATTATATTGCGCGCATGGAACAGACCACCCTCGCCGCGCTCTCCGCTTTCGCCCTCGTCTCGTCGATCACGCCGGGGCCGAACAATATGATGCTGATGGCGTCGGGCGCCAATTTCGGCCTGCGCCGCACCCTGCCGCACATGCTGGGCGTGGGGAGCGGCTTTACCCTGATGATCTTTCTGGTCGGGATCGGGCTGATGGGACTGTTCGACCTCTTTCCGATTCTAAACACCGTCCTCAAGGTGGTGAGCGTCGTCTACCTGCTTTGGCTCGCATGGAAGATCGCCAACGCCAGCGCGCCCGACACCGAAGGCGGCGCGCGTGGCAAGCCGATGAGTTTCTTCCAGGCGGTGATGTTCCAGTGGGTAAATCCGAAAGCCTGGTCGATGGCGCTCAGCGCGATAGCGCTCTACGCTCCCGACCGCAATTTCGCCGCGGTGCTGCTCGTCGCGATCGTCTTCGGGATCATCAACCTCCCCTCGACCAGCCTGTGGGCGGTGATGGGCGTGTCGCTGCGCGGTTGGCTGTCTTCCCCGGCCCGACTGCGGGCATTCAACTGGACGATGGCGGTGCTGCTGGTGGGATCGCTCGCGCTTCTCATCTGACGCGATTGCAAGACCCAAGTTCGCAACCTAAACACGGCGCTCCCCTCAGTTGGAAAGACAGCCATGCAAAGCCGCCGTCTTGGTAAAAGCGCCATCCACGTGTCCGACATCTGCATGGGAACGATGACCTTCGGCAGCCAGACCGACGAGGCCGAAGCCCATCGCATCCCTCGACCGCTGTTTCGACGAAGGCCATCAATTTCT
>JACDQN010000366.1 GCA_015657575.1 Sphingopyxis sp. | reverse complement strand
TCGCTGGGACGCGTTTCGAGGCCTTCACCCGGCTTCGCATCAAGGGGCATATCCGCAACGCGATGGACAAATCGAGCGAGGCGAGCGCCCAATATGGCTATCGCCGCCGTGTCGAACGCGAACGGCTTCGCTCGCTGCGCGATCAGGACAAGGACGGCGCGGCGATGTCGGTCGACGCGCTGGCCGCGGTCGCGGCGAAAATCGCGATCGGCCTGATCATGGAGGACCAGTCGGCGGTCGAACCCGACGAGCTTCCCTCGACCGATCCGTCGGCTTATGACACGCTCGCCTGGCGGCAGCTGTGCGGCGAGCTTGACCGGCGGCTTGCCCAGCTGCCCGAAAACGAAGCGTTTGTGATCACACATCACTATCGCCGCGGCGTTCCCTTTCAGCAGATTGCAATCCTGATGGGGCTCAGCAAAGGTCGCATATCCCAATTGCACGCATCCGGCCTCGAACGGTTGCGCAAGCAGATGTCTCGAATTGGTTAGCGGGGAAACAGAATGACGGATGCATTGGCAAGCGACGCGGAAATGACCGATCTGATGAGTGCGATCGAGAGCAGCGACGCGGGCGACGACGCGAAAGTCGAGGCGTTGATCGGTCGCTATCCCGAAGACCCGCGCCTCCACTTCATGCTGGGATCGATCCTCGCCGGCAAGGGCCGCGCGATCGAGGCGCACAAGGCGATGAGCCGGGCGCTCGACCTTGCGCCGGGCTTTGCCGTCGCGCGCTATCAGCTCGGCTTTTTCGAGCTGACCTCGGGCGAGCCGGCGCGCGCCCTGTCGACCTGGGGGCCGTTGCTCGCCGAGCCGCGCGACAATTATCTGCGCGTCTTCGTCGAGGGGATGACGCATCTGATCCGCGACGAATTCGCCGACGCGATCGGCCGCTTCGAAGCGGGGATCAAGCTCAACCGCGACAATCTACCGATGAACAACGACATCCGCCTCCTCATCGCCGAGTGCCACAAGCTGCTCGACCGCGCGAGCGGGGGCGACGATGAATTGTCGGCAACCAGCCTGCTGCTGAATCGCTTCGGCGGCGGTACACTTCAATAGGCCCCGCGCGGTGGTGATGATCGGCAATGTCGACCACGTCATGGCCCTGGTCCGCAACCAGCTGGAACGCATGGCACGCGACAAGCGTGCGGGCGCGAAGGGAAAGGCCGGGCGCAGCGATCCGGCGCGGTCCACCCAGAAAAGCCGGCTGCAGGCGCTGTCGAACCTGTCCGATCTGCCCGATGGCGAGTTCGAGCGCTTGCTGGTCGGCGCGCTGCTGTCGCGCGAGTTTGGCGAGGATGTCGCGCAGGATCCGCGCTTTCAATCGGTGGTCGATCGCACCTGGCGGATCATGCGCGACGACGCCGAGCTGCGCGCGGCGATCGATGCCGTTCGCACCCAGCTGCAGCAGGATGGCGGCCGCGGCCGCGGGGACGGGCGCTAGAGCGCCATTCCCGCGAGCAGTTCGGCCAGCGTCCGGCCGTCGGGAGTCAAGGGCTGGCGCGCGGCGATTTCGAAGATTCGCTGCGCCTTGGCTTCGTCGCCGTCGGCCGCGGCGATGATCGCGCTGGCAAAAGCGGCGGAAAAGGATTGGCGATCGAGCCGCAGCGCAACCTCGGTCCGGCGGCGTGCCGATTCGAAATCGCCGGCCAGCGCATCGAGCGCCGCGAGCGAGCCCTGCGCTTCGCCGAAGCTGTCGTCGATCGCCAGCGCCCTTTCGAACCGCGCGCGCGCCGCGACCGTGTCGCCCGCCAAAAGATGCGCCCAGCCCGCGGCAATCCAGCTGCCCAGATGGTCGCCGAACTGTTCGGCCCCGCGGTCGAGAAGTGCCACGGCGTCGCGGCTGTTGCCGGCGCCGAGCTCGACCAGGCCCAAACCGATATTCGCCCGCGGATTGTTCGGCTTGGTATCCAGCGAACGAACGAACAGCGCCCGTGCCGCGTCGGCGCGCTGGTCGCCAAGCTCGATCACGCCCAGCGTCGACAGCGCGTCGGGATGCTCGCCGCCCTTTTCGGCGCAGTCGCGCGCGAGGTCGGGACGGTCGAGATCCATGGCTAGGACCGAGGCCGCCGCCTGGAGCGGCGCATAGTCCGGAAAGCGCGCCACATAGCGATCGAGTTTGGCCTCTGCCTCGTCGAACTCGCCGAGATGATGGTGAATCTGCAGATCGAGCATCGCCGCCTGCGGCATATCGCTCTCGGTCGCATCGCCCAGCGCTTCGCGAGCCCCCGCATGATCGTCGGCCAGCGTCCGGCTCCAGGCCAGGTTGAACCGCACCGCGGCGTCGTCGGGATGATCGGACAGCAGCGCCGCGAAGATGCGTTGCGCCGCGTCCTGATCGCCGCCGCGCATCGCCGCGAGCCCTGCGATGTTCCGCCCGCGCGCATCGATGCGGCCATCGCGCTCGAAGGGCGCCAGAATGTCGCGCGCAATCAAAAAAACGGCCGGCGTCGAGCGCCGCTTCGGCGCAATCGGTCGCCAGCGCGAGATTCGCGGGGTCCTGATCGAGGAAGCCGATCAGCCGCTCGAACTTTGCTTCCGCCTCGCCTTGCTTATCGGTCATTCGTGCAACCCTCTCGTCCGCATCAATTCGCCGTCGCCGCTTCGAGCCTGATCACGTCGAAGGAGCTCAACGAGACGCGAAGCGGAATTTCGTCCACCGAGATCACCGCAAGTTGCGGCATCGTGCGCTGCGTCAACCGGGCCATCGTGCGGCGCAGCGGACCGGCGCACAGCAGCACCGGCGCGCGGCCCTGACGGATCATCCGATCGACGAGCGGGGCCAGCCCCTTCAGCAATTGTTCGGCCAGGCGTGGATCGATCCCGAGCAGATTGTGCGCACCGCTCGCGCCGACTTCGGCGATGATCCGGTTTTCCGCGCGCGGGTCGAGGCTGAGCACGGCAAGATCGTCGTGATGGCCGCGCAGCGCGTTGCAGATCGCGACGCTCAGCTTTTGCCGCAGCCGCTCGACCAGCTCGGCCGGGTCGCGTTCGATGCGGCCGATATCGACCAGCGTCTCGAGGATGAGGTCGATGTTGGCGATCGACACCTTTTCCTGCAGCAGCATCTGCAGCACGCGCTGCACATCCGATACCATCATCACGTTCGGGATCAGCTCTTCGACCAGTCCCGGCTGTCGTTCGCGCGCCATGTCGAGCAGCTCGACGGTCTTGGCGCGGGTCAGCAGCGCCGGCATCTCGGCTTTGATGAGTTCGGAAAAATGGGTGATCAGCACCGTCTCGGGATCGATGATGCTGTAATCGGCATCGCGCGCCTGCGCCAAATGCGCCTCTTCGATCCAGGTTCCCGCGATACCGAACGCGGGGTCGCGACCGCCGATCCCGGGCAGCGCCGGCGCATCGGGATTGGCGCGCAGCGCGAGCTGGCGGTCGGGGAAGATCTGGCCACCGCCGTGCGTCACGCCATGAATCCGGATCTCATAGTCGAAGCCCCCGATGTCGCTCGACGCGGCAAAGCGAACCGCCGGATGCGCGATGCCGAAAACACGCTCATGCCCGACGCGCCCCGCGGCGATGCGATCGAGCAGCAGGTCCTGCCGCGTTTCCCAACTCGCCATCAATTCGCTTCCCAGCCGGATTTCGATCGCAGCCGGCGCGCGCGCGGTTTCGCCGGTCGCATCGCCCGACTGCGGATCAGCCTCTGCCGATGGCTGCAGGCGCCGGATGCGAAGCCAGGCAAAGAAGCCCGCGACGCCGATGATCGCGATCGGCCATTTCGGCATCCCCGGCAACAGCAGCAGTGCGAGCAGGATGCCGCTGACGATCAGCGGAATGCGGGGTACCGACGAAAGCTGGCTGAAAATTTCGGTGCTGAGCTGGCGGTCGGCCGAGGAGCGGGTGACGATGATCCCCGTCGCGATCGAAATGATCAGCGCGGGGAGCTGCGTCGCGATGCCATCACCGATCGTCAGCAAGGTGAAGCGTTGCAACGATTCCTGCCAGCTCATCCCCATCGTGACCACGCCGACGATGAAGCCCGCGATGATGTTGATCAACAGGATGATGATGCCCGCGATCGCATCGCCCTTCACGAATTTGCTCGCGCCGTCCATCGCCCCGTAAAAGGAGGCCTCGCGCTCCAGTTCCTCGCGCCGGGCCTGCGCCTGATGCTGGTCGATCAGGCCGAGGTTCAGGTCGGCGTCGATGCTCATCTGCTGCCCGGGCATCGAATCGAGCGTGAAACGCGCCGCGACCTCGGACACGCGCTGCGCGCCCGACGTCACCACGACGAATTGCACGACGACGAGGATCGTGAAGACGACCAGGCCGATGACGAAATTGCCCTGCACGGCGTAGGATCCGATCGACCCGATGACATCGCCGGCGTCGGCACCGGTCAGGATCAGGCGCGTTGCCGCGACGTTCAGCGAAAGGCGAAACAATGTCGCGACGAGAAGAAGCGACGGAAAGGTCGAGAATTCGACCGGTTTCCCGACATAGAAGGTCAGCAGCAGGATCGTGAAGCCGAGGCCGAAATTGAGGATGATCGCAAAATCGAGCATCGCCGGGGGAATCGGCGAGAAGAGGATCAGCACGATCAGCAGCGTACCGAAAACCAGCACCAGATCCTTGTTCCGTCGAAGCACGGTATCGAACATCAACCCTTAGTCCTGATCTGGCGCCGGCGGCGCATGGTCGGTCCCGGCGAGCGCGCGATAGACCGCCGCGACCGCATGATAATGCTGCGGCAGAATCGACTGACCCGCCACGCAGTCGGCGTGGAGCTGGCGCGCGAGCCGACGTTTGCGATAATGGGGATGCCGAGCAGGCGCGCCTTGCGTTTCATCAATTGAGCGAAATGATCGCGTCCTTTCGCCCGCACTTCCGGCGCATCCATCGTACCGGCGGCATAGCGCAGGGCAACGGCATAATGATCCGGATTGACGATAAGCACGTCCGACCCGGCAACCCTGTCCAGCCCTTCGCTCTGCGCCCGCATCTGCGCATGGATTTCGCGCCGCTTCTGCTTGAAACGCGGCTCGCCCTCGCGGTCCTTGGTCTCGCGCGTCAGCTCGCGCCGACTCATCCGCATCTGTTTCCGGAATTCGCGGCGAACAAGAATCTGGTCGAGGATCATGAAGAAAATGGCGAGCGCGATGAACACGAAGAGCAGCCGCATCGCGCTCGATTCCATCGCGGCGGCGAGGCGCGCGGCATCCGACAAGGTCGGCGCGAATTTTTCGATCGCCTTCGACACCAGCATCCATGCCGCCGTCGCATAGACCGCCATTTTCAGTATATTCTTCAGCGTCTCCTTGAGCATCCGCATCGAAAACAGACGCTTCAGACCCTTGGCGGGGTTGAGCCGCTGAAAATCGGGCTTGAGCGGCTGGGTCGTGAAGATGAACCCGCGCAGCTGGATAAGTTCGAGCGTGACCAGCACAACGACGATCACCGCACCCAGCGCCAGAAGAGGTTGCAGCGCCAGCCAGAAAAGCGATTGGCCGAGGTTCAGCGCGTCGTTCGGCTCTTTCGCGGTGGCGACGCCGACGAGGATCGATTTGCGCAGACCCACCGCCAGTTCGGCGAAATAGGCCTGGCCGCCGACCAGAGCGACCGCGGCCATCGCGAGGAGACTGCCGACGAATCCCAGATCCATACCGCGCGCAACCTGCCCCTTTTCGCGCGCGCGGCGCAGCTTGAACGGCGTCGGTTCCTCGCTCTTATTCTGTTCCTGCTCTTCGCTCACCCGACCGACCACCAGCTGGGGGGCGCGGTCAGCGCGAGGCGGAGGATACGCAGAAACAGCGCGCCGGCGACCGCGACGGCCAGCGGCAGCGTGACGAGAAGCAGCATCGCCTTGACCTGAAAACCGAGAAGCAGAACGTTCATCTGGGGCAGGGTACGCGACAGGAACGCGATGACGATGTCGGCAAGGAAGATCGCCAGCATCGCGGCGCCGATAAGCCCCAGCGCGATCGCAAACACACTTCCGATATAGGCGCCGAGCGCGGCCATGTCGGGCGTCAGCATGCCGTATCCGACCGGCAAGGTTTCGATCGAGGCGACCCACAATGCCAGCAGGTCATAGGGTCCCCCGGTCGTGAAGAACAGCGCGGCCGCCGCATAAGCGAGTACCGTTCCGGCAAGCGGCAGTTCCTCGCGCGTCGTCGGATCGGCAAGCGTCGCCAAACCATATCCCGCTTGGAAATCGAGCACCCCCCCGACCCACAGGATCGCGCCGAAGGCGAGCTGCAAGGCCAGCGCAATCGACACGCCGATCGCCAGTTCGCCCGCCATCAAACCAACGAAGCTGTGACCCGCAAGGCGGTCGGCGGTCAGCGCCGGACGCGCATCGACCAGCCACAAGGACAGGCCGAGCACGACGAGCAGGCGAATGACGACGGGAATGCGGATAAGCGAAAAGGGCTGTGCGAAGGCAAGGGCCGGCGCTAGGCGCAACGACACCAGCAACGACGCCTCAAGCGAATCGACCCAAGCCCCCATAAAACAAGGATATTGAACCAAGCGACCGGCGGGTCAAGGGCTTGCGGGCGCGTCCCGCTCATGCCTCCCGCAGGCGATCGAGCGCCGCGGACATGGCGCGCGGATCGGCGGGAATCCAGCCATAATCGTCGTCGCGGTCCTGGACGCGGCGGATCGTCGTATCAATCGACGGCGTCTTGCGTCCGCAGTCGCACGGGCGGTAATCGACCATGATGTGATCGGCGGTTACCAGCCCACCCCACGCGCTGGCGAAAGCTAGATCCAGAAAGGCGCCGCGCCCTTCGCGCACGCCGTCTCGGGGTTGCGGTTTCCAGCCATCGGCCGGGTCGAGCACCCATATCACGACCCACGGCGGAACATGAAAGCGGCCAGCGGGGCAGCGCAAATAACCGGTGTTCATCTCGCTGGCCCCATAGCCCTCGACCGCGATCGACCGGCCGAGAAAGCGTTCGAGCGTGGCGGCAAACGCGGGCGGTTCGTCGCGGCCCTTGAGGCCGCCGACGGTGATATGCGCCGAGTGGGAAGCGAAGCTTCCGCCCACGCCCCGGTCGAGGCCGGCGAGAGCGATTGCCGCGAGGCTATGCGGGCTGCCCATCATCATGATGCGCTGCCCCCGCAATTCGGCGATACGGCGCAGCATCTGCTCCTGATGCGCGGCAAAATTCAGCTGGCGCCTGTCCGCTTCGGCCAGCTTCTCGGCGACATGCGCCGACGGCGGCGGCAGGTCGAGCCGGCCCTGCGCGCGCGCCAGCCGGGCGCGGACGACATAAAGTTCGTAATCGGCGCCTAGGTCGTCGTCGAACAGCGCGGTGAAATCGTCCGGCGATTTCGCGCTCATGATCCGCGCGCCGTCGGCCATCTTCTGCTGCGCCGACCGTCCCCCGGCCGCGCCCGGCCAGACGATGTGATACCACATGTCGGCTTCCGCCATGCCATGCGCCTTCATCAGGTCTACAAAGACGACGCGGTTGCGCGTGTGGCGCTGGACAGCGTCGTCGACGGCGCGGCCAATCAGCGACAGGCGGCCCGTCGTGCCGGTGCTGTGAGCGACATCGAGCCTGCGGTCGCGTTCGAGCCAATCGAGCCAGGCGTCGATCGTTGCGAAAGCGGGCGCGTCGGCAATCCCCAGATCGACCGTCGTAAACGCCTGAAGCCAGCGGCTCATCCGCGGGAAATCGCGGGCGTCGAGCCAGGCGGGATCGTAGCTTTTGTAGATCGAGTGCGGGAAGAAGAGTTTCGGCGCGTCGTCGAGCGCGATATCGGCGGACAGGCCCTGCGCCTCGGCGAGCGCCGCGAGCGGTGCGATCGCCGGAAGCAGGCGCGTCAGCCGATAGGCCAGCGCTTGCCGCTGCAACGGTTCGGCTTCGGCCGGCGAAAGCGCGTGCATTGCCGCCCCGTCGGCGGCGAAATAAGCGATCGGATCATCGACGAATTGCAAGGATCGTACCCGCAATCACCGCCGAATCGCCATCCGATACCGCTATTCGTCGGCTTGTCCCGTCGGATGCCGGGAAAAGCTCTTGATCCATCCCTCGTCGCCAAAAAGCCATCCGGCCAATTCCCCCATGCCTTCTTCGTCCAGATCGCAGGCATTGCCGCTGTCGGACTGGTAGATCATTCGCAAGCCGCCGCCATCGAGTGCGTTCAGGACATGAAAGATCGTATCGTCGATGACGTCCGGCAGGACGATATCCAGGATTTCCTGGACCGTCTTTTCGTCATAGGCATTGAGTTTAAGACGCGCCGGCGATTTCGAGAATTTATTCTTCAGAACCTCGGCGCTGTCTATCGTCGGGTCCCGGACAAGCTCGATCATCTTCCGTCCGAATTCATCGATTTCTGGCGTCATTGTCTACTCCAAGGTATCCGGGTCGGGCCTTGTACCCCCGATTCCTGCAGCTGTCGAATGGCCGCATCGACCGCCCGCGTCGCCGATCGCCGGCCCATGCCGGCGTCGACCATCGACCCGATTTCGATTTCGCGCAGCGATTCCCAGGTCAAGGTGCCGCCACTACGTCGGAAGCGCGCATAGCGCGTCTGTTGCGCCGACGTAATATCTCGGTGGCGGACCCCGAAGCGCGCAAGCTCGGCATCCGAAATGGTCAGCGCACCCCGATATTTATAGTCGGCATCGCCGCGGAAGGCCGCACCGGTCGCTGGATGGTGACCGCCGTTGCTGCGATAGGGGGCCATGCGCGGCCGCATGCCGACGAGGTTGCGGATGCGCGGGCCGATGGTCCGCAGCACATCCTTGCCGGCGCGGAAAAGCGATTGGAAGCGCCGCACGCCGCCGGTTGCAAGGCCGATTGCCGCCGCGCTGATCGCGACCACGCCGGTCCCGATCGCCAGCGCGGTATTCGCGTCATAGCCCGTCGAAACAGCGCGCTCGGCGCTCGCTTCGGCGACGGCCCCGATCAGCGGAGCGGTGACCTCACCGAGAATTTCGCCGATGACATATTTGGCGGGTCCCGCAGCGAAGGAAGCGGCCTCGAGCGTCCAGCGCGCCCAACGGCTGCTGTTGAGCGCGTCGTTGATGCGATTGATCGTCGATCCGGTCGCGATGATGACCTGGTCGACGCCGAAGGAGCCGAACGCCGGCCCGGCAGGCTGCCCTGATCCCCGCGCCGCGTCGAGCGAATCGTAGAAGGGCTCCAGAATCTGCCGCGTCTGGTCGTCGTCGAGACCGGCCGCGATCCCGATCATGCCCGCCGACGACGACGCATACCATTCGACGCTTCCGCGGCGCGGCGCGTAGACCACGATCTCTTCGATCTCGAGCTGCGATGCCGAAGCCGAGGCCGAGCGCGAAGGCGGCGGCTGGTCGCTGTTCGACGGCGCATAGGCGTTGCCGCCCGCCGCTACGCGGGTCGGCGTTTCGCGCTGCATCTTGGCCGCTTCGGCATAGCGGATCGTCGCGCCGGGTCCGTCGGGATTGTCGACCACCCGCTGCGCCGCGGTGCCGATCGGATCGTTGTTTGCGAGGTCGATCCGCACCAGCTGCTCGCCGGTCGTCGCCAGGTCGGCCAAGTCGATATCGGCGGCGGCGATCGTGTCGTTCGACAGCAATATCTCGACCGACGTTCCGACCCCGCGCTCGAACGTCCGCTGCTGCAGGGCGCCGGCGAATTCGGCGGCGAGCGCATTGCCCAGCGTCCCGCCGATGATATCGGGCAAGGCGGCGAGCAGATTGTCGCCAAAACTCGACCCTTCGATCAGGCTGCGCGTCGCCGCATTGGCGATGCCCGAGGCCGTATTGGCGGCAAGGCTGCTGCCGAAGCCGCCGAGCGAGCCGGTCTTGCCGCCGACGAAGCTCGCAACCCCGGCGCCGACACCCGCCGCCGCGACGCCCGCCCAGTCGAATTTCGACTGGAGGCCGGTCGCCACGCCGACGCCCTGCGAAACCGCGCTGCTGACCATGCCGCGGCCGGCAGCCGCCAGGATTCCCTTGCCGAAGAGGCCGCTTTCGCCGAACATACCGTTCGCGCCCACAGCGCCGCCGATCGCGCCGCTGATGGCGCCCATCGCAACCCCTTTCCAGCTGAACTTGTCCTGGATCCCGGTGGCGACGCCGATACCCTGGCTGACGATCGATCCGACCGCCCCGCCGATCGCGCCGGCCGCCACGAAGGCACCCGCCGCGACGCCCGAAACCGCCCCGCTGGTTCCCAGGATGGTCGCGATGCCCGCGCCGATCGAATGCACCGAGGAAGAGAGGGCGGCCAGCGCCGCGCCGCTCGTCACCACCGTCACCGCAATCGCGATGACGGCGATCAGAATCATGCCGAACCCGCCGCATTTCTTGCTGTTGTTCTTGGGCTTCGGCGCGGTCGTCGGCGACAGGTCGCCGACCGCTTCGCCGGGATCATAGGGGGTCAGCGTCGAGGCATTGTTGGTCGAGCGCAGCACGCCCGTCGGCAGCGTCAGCCGTTGCCCCTCGATCAGCCCGCTGGCCGCCGAAAGCCCGTTCGCCTCGGCGATCTTGTACCAGAGCGAGCTGTCGCCCCACACGCTCTGCGCGATCGACTGCAGCGTGTCGCCGCGCTGGACGCTGTAGCTGCCGCCCGCCGACCCTTGGCTGAAGCTGTTGATCGGGTCGTAATTCTGCGCGAAGTCTGCATAGGAGGCGCCGTACATCTGCTTGTTGCGGAACGTGCCCTGGTTGGTCGGGGACACGACGCGCCGATCCTCGATCGACGCCGCCATCGACATGTCGCTGGTGCCGTTATTGCCGGTATAGCCCAGCTGGCGGCCCGCGAAACGATACCAGACTTCGTGCGGTGCGCCGGTCTGCCCCGACACCGCGGTTTCGTCGCGCCGGATGATCTGCCCGAGCTCGTCGTTGGTGAATGCGACCGAATGCGGCTTGCCGTCACTGATATAGGCCGACACGAGCTGGCCCATGCCGTTATAGGCGAAGCTGGTGGTATAGGTGGTCGACTGCGACGTATTGGGCTTGTAGCTGATCGTCGACTGCAGCGCACCGTCGTACCAGATATAGCTGTTCGTCGTGCTCGAATAGGTCGTCGACTGGCCGGTCACGCCGTTGCTGCTCGACTGCGAGACGACCGCGCCGAGCATATAGCCCGCGCCATAACCGTAATTGAAGCTGGTGCTGGACGTATAAGTCTTGTTATCGGTCTTCAGGTTCGACGTATAGTCGCTCGTCAGCTGCCCCTTCTCGTTATAGACGGCGCTGCGGCTGAAGACGACGGTCGTGCCGTTCGCCTGATAGTCCTGCTGCAGCGTCTGGCGCCCCATCAGGTCGTAGTAATAGGACGAACGGCGCACGCCCGTTCCGGTCGCCGCGGGGACGACGGGGTCGCCGCCATAGGTGCCGGCGACGATCGTTCCCGTCGCCTCACGCGTTTCGATCAGACGCCCGGCGTCGTCATAGACATAAAGTTCCTTGACCTCGTTGGCCGAATAGCCGCCATAGCCGTCGAAATAGGCGTTGGTCGTCGCGATCGAGGTGCGCTGGCCCGCGATATTATAGGCGATGTCCTGACCGGTGCCGGTCATGCCATAGGTGGAAATGCCGCGGCCGATCACGCCGTTCGTCAGACTGCCCTGGTTGACGACGACGCGGTTCATGCTGTCGTAGCGGAACCAATAGTCGCGCGTCATCGCGGTCGAGGAAGCCGTACCGTTGGCATCGAGCGTGCGATAGCTCGACAGCGTACGCCGCACATTGCCCGCGGCATCATATTCGTTCGCGATCGACGAGGCGGGGCTCTTCGCCGTGCCCGCTTCGGTCCAGCTGCGCAGGCGGCCCAGCGCGTCATAGGTCGCGGTCGCGTTTTTGACGAGTTCGGAAGTCTCGTAATAGCTTTCAGGCATCCAGTCCGGTTCGTACGGATTGTGGTAATACATATAGCCCGGAGTGTAATATCCCGCTTCCTTCGCCAGCTGTTCGGTCAGGCGATTGCCGACCTGGTCATAGCTGTAGGTCGCCGTGTCGCGCGTCCAGCTCGCGCTCTGGCTGCCAGCATTGGCGCTGCCCGTAGCCATGCGTCCCAGGAAACCGCTGCTCAGCCAGGTGAAGGTCGTCGTCAGGCCGCCGAGCGCGCTGCTCGTCATGCGCCCGGCGACGTCATAGCCATAGCTCGTCACATGCGCGCCGAGGTCGCGCTTGTAGGTCGCGCGGCCGAACAGGTCGGTCTTCTGGACCGAATAGAGGCCGTTCGCCATCGTCGTCGTCTGCGACCAGCCACCGAAGGTGCCGATGCCGGTCGTCGCCATGCCGGCTTCCCAGACATAGGATGTCGTGGTGACGTCGCCGCCGAACGCACGCTGCGCGATCACGCGGCCCTGAATGTCATAATCGGTCGTTTCGACATCGGGCGTATAGCCGATAATCGGCGTTTCCCAATGGCCGTTGCCGCCCTCGGGCGGAATTTCGGGCTCGTAATAATAGGGTGGGCCATAAGGCGGATAATAAGGATCTTCGACCCAGACCGGATCGCCATAGATCGGCGTCTGGAGCGCATTGTTCCAATGCTTTAGCTGCTGGCCCAGGCCGTCATAGGCGTAATAGTCGATGAAATCGTCGTTGGCGTTCGCGGCGTTGCGCACTTCCTGCCGGACCGTGATCCGCCCCTTCGCATCGAAGGTCTGCAGCGTCCGGTGGCCGAGTTCGCCCACCAGCTCGCGAGCGTCGCCGTGAATGTCATATTTGATCTGCTTGACGCCGCCGTCCGCGGCAGTGCGCACCGTGACCAGCGCCTCGCCGCCGCCATAGCCGCTGCCGGCGAGCAGCTGCAGCCGGGTCAGATTGTTGTTCGCGTCGCGCGTCGCGACCAAGCGGCCGCCCGCGTCGTAATAAAATAGTTCGGTCGGCCGCACGTTCGCGGTCGTTCCGTTTTCGAGCGTGATGCTGACCGTCGGGCTCTCGCTTTTGATCAGCCGCCCCATATTATTGTATGTATAGTTGATCGTCGCATTCAGCGCGTTGGTTTCGCTCGCGACCTCGCCGAACGCGTTGAAGCTACGCGTCGTGACCAGCGTCTGCGCGGCTCCGCCGATCGTCAGCTGGCGCCCGGTTTCGGTGACGGTGACCCCCATGTTGCGCTTGTCGTAGGCGGTGAAGGTCGGCGCGACGTCGGCCTGCCCGATCATCGCAAGCGCCTGGGCGAAGGTCTTGCCGGTCAGATCGGCGCCCGCCGACTGGATCGCGATCGTCTGATTGCCGTTGCCGTCGTAACCGAAATGCCGCCACACGCCGTCGCCGCTGTTCGTCGCGATCAACCGGCCGCCCGCGTCATACTGATTCTGCTGCTGCGTGACGCCGCCGACGGCGACGCTGACGACCTGGCCATAGGCATCATAGCTGGTCGACCGCGCGCGACCCTTGTCGATCCAGCCGTTGGTCGTGTCGTAGGTCGCCTGCCACTGCTGGGTCGCGCGGCCCGCCGCGTCATAGGCGGTAAGCACGCCTTCATAGGAAGCCGCCAGCCCCGCCGCCGTCTTCGTCAGCGAACCCGCCGAATCATAGCGCGCATAATAGGTGTAGGTCTGACGACCGGCCATGTCGTAATGATAATAGGTCGTCAGGCCGTTCTTGACGTCGCCGTCCTGCACCTCGGCATCGCTCATCCAATGGAGCATGCTGCCGCTGTAGCCATAGGTGGTTACGCGCTCGGCGGCATTGGCCGACCCGCGCTGGCGCGTCCGCGTAAGATTGCCGACTCCGTCGTAATAATAGTCGACCGTGGGGGTCACGCTCGCCCCGCTCTGGTCGACAAAGGCCTGGCGCGCCTCGGTCGTCAGCCGCCCGCCGAGGTCGTAGCTGTAGTTGATCTGGTCGCCGGTCGCCTCGGTCTTGCGCGTGACCTGGCCGAGAGCGTTGTACAGATAGTGGATCGTCGCGGTGACCACGCTGGTGCCGCCCGATCCATTGTGCACCTCGACCCCGGTTCGCGCTTCGCTGAGCCGGTTGCCGTTGAGGTCGTATGTAAAGTTGGTGATGCGGTCGCGCGCCGCGTCGGCGGTGACGGCCGGCGGCGTCGCGGTGCCGCTCGGCGCAGCGGCCTTGTTCCAATAGCGCCGCTCGCTCGTGACATTGCCCTCGGCGTCATAGGTCCAGTCGGTGCGATAGCCTTCGCCGTCGATCTGCACGGTCCTGCGCCCGAGCAGGTCATAATAGGAATAGCTGGGATTGCCGTTGGCGTCGGTCGTCTTCACGACATTGCCGGCGGCGTCATATTCATAGGCGGTGTGGAGCGTCGTTGCCAACAGCGCATAGCTGGAACCGCTGGCGATATAGCTGTTCACGCCCGCGACGCTGCTCGTCAGCATGCGGTCGAGATTGTCGTAGCTATAGTTTACCACGCGCGATGCGCCGGCGGGCGCCGCCGGCGCCTCTTCTTCCGATCCGCCGTCGGACGGGATGGCAACCGCGGTCGCATAGACGCGCGTTGCGGTGATATTGCCGTTCTTGTCGTAGCTGTTCGACGTATATGTACCGACGGCGTCGATGGTGACGACGACGCGGTTGAGGTCGTCATAATAGTTGACCGTGCGCGCGCCGGCCGGGTCGACCATGCTCGTCACATTGCCGCGCGCGTCATAATAGATATAGCTGCGCGGGGTCATCGTGTTGAAGAAGGTCGGGCCGACCGTTTCGATCAGCCGGTTCGCCTTGTCATAGACGAAGCTCGTCGTCCGCGCTTCGGCGAGCCCCGCCGCCTCGACCATCTGCTTGCGGTTGCCCGCGCGTCATAGGCGAAGGTCGTGGTCACGCTCGACGCGACCAGCGTGCCGGCATTGTTGTAGGATCCGACCGGGACCGTCTGCGACGTCAGCAGCCCGCGCCGGTCATAGGCATAGGTCGTCGTGCCGCCGAGCTTGTTGCGCGAGGTGATCCGGTTGCCCTGCGCGTCGTAGGTATAGGCTTCATAGCCGCCGAGCGCATCGGTCGTCCGCGTGATCTGCCCCAGCTTGTTATACTGAAAACTCGTCGTTGCGCCGGCGCGCGTTACGCTCGCGACCTCGCTGAAGGCCGTATAGCTATAATCGGTCGCGATCGACGCGGCGTCCGTCGTCCGGGTCAGCTGGCCCAGATTGTTATAGATGTTGCTCGTCACGCCGCCGCGCGCATCGGTGGTCTGCGTGACTTCGCCGAAGGCGTTATAGACATAGCTGGTGACACCGCCCGCGGCGTCGGTCGTCGTCAGAACGCGGCCCGCCTCGTCATAGCTGTAGCTGGTGACCTTGCCGCGCGCATCGGTGACGCTGGTCTGGTTGCCGAGACCGTCGTAGGCATAGGTGATGACCGCCTGCTCGGGCTCGCCATGGCCGAAATATTCCGAAACCAGCCGGCCGGCGCCGTCATAACCATGATAGGTCAGGCTGAGGTCGTTGGTGCCGTAGGCATGGTAGATGCCGGCCAGCTTGCCCGTGCCATAATAGGTGTAATGGGTGCGCACCCCCATGCCGTCATAGGAGGAGCTGACGCGGCCAGCCGCGTCATATTCATATCTTATGTCGGTCCACGCGCCCGCGGCCAGGCTGTTGACTTGCGCGATCGTCGTCGCATCGGTCACACTGATCGGATTGTCCCAGATCACCTCGCGCGTCTTGCGCCCCTCGGCATCATAGTCGAAGCGCGTGACGAAGCCTTCGGCATCGACGGTGAAGCGCAGGTCGCCCGCCGCCGTGTAATAATGATAGGTGGTGCGAGCCGAGCCGCCGCTGCCGGCCGTGGCCTTGGTCACCCGGCCCGAGCTGTCGTAGACGAAGCTGGTCGTCAGACCGCTCGCGTCGACCGTCGACGCCACCAGCCCCTGCGCATTGTAGCTGATCGTCGAGAGGCGGTCATTCGTCGCGTTCGCGACGACGAGCGATTTCACGTTGAGATAGGTGAAGTCGCTCGTGCTGATCGGCGCCGCATGGACGCGGGTCTGGGTGACCTTGCCGGCGGTATTGTAGCTGTACGCGGTGACCGCGCCGGCGCTGTCGATCATATAGCGCACGACGCCCTGCGCATCGACAACGTAGCGTATGCGGCGATTCGCCGCCGCCGTAGGCGCGGCGGTCGAGCGAAGCTGGTCGAAGCTGCCCGACGCCCAATGGCCGGCGTTGGTCTTGGTGGCATAGGCCACCTCCTCGACCTTCTGCCCCGCCTTGTCGTAGATGATCTCGCTTAGATAGCCTTCGCCGTCGAGCACGCCGATCAGGCGGCCGTCGCCGTCGTAGAAGGTGCGGTTGACGGTATCCTTCGTATGCGCCGTCACCGCGACGACAGTCAGCGGGGGCGTGGTCTTCAGCCCGGCTACCGCCACCTTGTTGAAATAAGAGGTGGTTTTGACCAGCCGGTTCGACGCATCATATTCGAAAGCGGTGACGCCCCCGTCGCCGTCGATCGACTGGACCACCCGCCCCCCGGCGTCGTGGACCTGCCAGCTCCAGATGTCGCCGGTGCTCGCGGCGGGCCGGATCGCCGCCATTTCCAAGCTGTTGTTCGGATTATCGAGCGCGGCGAGATTCGCGGCGCTCAATATATTATAATAGGCCGTCGTCGCGATGACGCGGTTCGCCGCATCGTAGCGATATTCGGTCACATGGCCATAGGCGTTGACGTCGGCGACCTTGCGCCCCGCCTTGTCGTAGAGGACGAAATTCTTGTAGCCCGTCGCGTCGATCGCGACCCGCATCCGGCCGTTCTTGTCGTAGAGATAACTCGTCGATCCGTTCGGATCGAAATTGCCGCTTCGCGCCTCGCCGACGACTTCGCCCGCCTTGTTGAAGCTCTGAACCGTGGTGAATCCGGCGGCCGTGGTGATCGTCGTCGTCAGCGCGCCATCGTTGAAGACGAAGGTCGTGGTGCCGCCGGTGGTGTCGGTCGACGCGGTCATCCGGCCAAGGCCGTCGTACACGAAGGTTTCGGCCGTCTCGCCGGATTTGTTGCGCGACAGCAGGCGGCCCGACTGGTCGTAGGTGAAATAGTCGACCTGATAGCCTTCGTTGAAATTCGTATGCGCCCAGTCGTCGGCGATCGCATGTTGACGCGCCACGGTGATGTTGCCGCGGGCGTCGAAATCCGAATGGATGATCTTGACGCTTTTGCGATTGGCGGCGCTCGGCCCCGCGACGGTTTCAGTCCATGCGATCATCTGCGCCTCGGTGGGCGCCTGCGAAGAGGTCAGGCCCGTCAGGTCGTAGCGCGACTGCGGAAACTCGACCCGCCAGTAAAGCTGGCCATAGGCATCATAATCGTTGCGCACGACATGACCTTCGGCGCTGATCACGAAACGCAGATGGTTCTCGACGTCGTAGACGTATCGCGTGGTCTGCGCGACCGCGGCGCCGGCGGCATTCGAACCGGTGCGCGTTTCGGTCAGCAGCTGGTTGCGCGCGCCATAGGTCCGGGTGACGACATTGTTGTTGGGATCGGTGGTGGTGAGCTGATTGCCGTCGGCATCATAGGTGTAGCTGGTGATCTTGCCCGCGGCGTCGGTTGCGCTCGTCAGGTTGCCGTCGGCATCCCACGCGAATTGCACCACCTGCGCCGCCGCGCCGCTGAAGGCCGGCGGCGCGGTGATCTTCGTCAGCCGCTGGGCGCCGTCATAGTCGAGCCGCGTCACCTGACCGTCGGGACCCGTGACGGTCGTGTAGCCGGCGCCATAGACCAGGCTGGTCACGCGCGTGTCGCCCGTCGCGACCGACTGGGTCAGCGTCGAAACCCGGCCCGATCCGTCATAGGTCAGGTCGATCCGCGATCCGTCGGACTGGGTGATCGTCTGGATCTGCTTCGTCGCGCCGACATAGTTGTAATAGGTCGCATAATATTTATTGTCGGCGATGCTATTGTCGCCCGGCGACAGATCGACGAGCACCGACGTCAGACGGTTGGCGCCATCATAACCGTAGCGGGTGCGCGTCAGCGTCTTCGCGGTGGCGGTCGCCAGGTCGGTATAGCCGGTGACGATCTGGCTGAGGTTGGTGCCGGACCATTGATATTGCACCCATTCGCCGTTCGCGGTCGTCACCTTGTCGAGCAGGTCGCCGGCATAGCTGAAGGTCAGGCTGTAATTGTCGGTGTCGGTCTGCGCCGTGATCCGCCAGCTGCCCGATCCGGCCGGATATTCGGCATAGGTTTCGGTCACCTGCGACGTGCCCTCGGTCCAGACCCAGGTGCTGCCCGTCTTGACCAGCTTGTCGTGTGCGCCCTCGCCGTCGGTGGTCCAATAGGCGGCGACCCCGTCGCGCGTACCATAGCTATAAGTGACCAGCGCGCCGTCGCCGCCGAGCCGCTGGATCGTACTGCCCGCGGTGTTGAGCGTTCCCGTCAGATTGGTGAGGCGGCGGACCGTGCCCATCTGCCACTGGTCGTTGTTGTCGCCGTCGGTCGTCTGCGCGAGACTGTTGTAGGTACGCGAAATTCCGGCATCGAGCCCGCGACCGGCCAGAAACTCGTCCTGCTGCGTGACCAGCAGATTGCCGTTCGCCGCGTTGAGCGAGACATTTTCGCCGCCGCGCCCCAGCACCGCCGACCCGAGGACGCCCGCGCCGCCGAGCAGATTGCCCGAACCGCGCGTGAAGCCTGCGCCCGCACCAACGAAAATCCCGACCATGCGCCCCTCCACAGGACAGGGCATTCCGAACGGCCTTTTAAGCGGCCAGCCCCACTCGAAAGGGCCATCCGGCAAAGCGCAAAAAAGTTTAGAGAAAAATTCGGGTGCGGCGATTTTCCCTCGCCGATCCCGCGAAACCGGCAAACAGGCTCGCCAGGTCGACGCGGCGTACGCAAGCGCATGCACCGACCTCGCGCTCGGATATCGATGAAAAAAGAGGCTTTAAACTGCTGGTGACCCCTACGGGAATCGAACCCGTG
>JACDQN010000365.1 GCA_015657575.1 Sphingopyxis sp. | reverse complement strand
GCATTTCCCGCTCCGATGCCTTCAACTGGATCATCCAGATCAACCTCGTCCGGCACCTTCCGCTGCATCGCCAAGTCGGCGGCGGGCATGATGACGCTCGAGCCCACCGAAGACGGTGACCGCGGCGCGATCGTCAACACCGCGAGCGTAGCGGCCGAGGACGGTCAGATCGGCCAGGCTGCCTATTCGGCGTCGAAGGGCGGCGTCGTCGGCATGACGCTCCCCGTCGCGCGCGACCTCGCGTCGGAGAATATCCGCGTCAACAACCATCCTCGCCCTGGCATCTTCGACACGCCGCTGCTCGCGGGCGCGCCGCAGAATGTCCGCGACGCGCTGGGCGCCTCGGTGCTTAACCCGAAGCGCCTCGGCAACCCCGCCGAATATGCCAATCTCGCACTCTGCATGATCGAGAACGGCTATTTCAACGGCGAGGACGTGCGCCTCGACGGCGGCATTCGCATGGGTCCACGCTGATATGCCGAAACCGGAGAGCTGGCGGCTCGACGCCGCCAGCTACCCCGTCCATCTGGATCTGCAGACGCGGTTCCAGGACATGGACATTAACGGCCACCTCAACAACGTGGCCTTTGCGGCGCTGTTCGAAAGCGGCCGAGTGCTGCTCAATCGCGAAATCCGTCCCTGGGCCGACCGCCCCGCAAACGAGCGCACGATGGTTGCCGCGGTCGAGATCAATTATCTCGCCGAGGGCAATTTCCCCGATCCCGTGCTGATCGCGACGGGCATCGGCCGCCTCGGCACCTCGAGCTGGACGATCGTCCAGGCGATGTTCCAGAACGGTCGCTGCATCGCGACCTGCGATACGGTGGTCGTGTGCCGCAACGACGGCGAAGCGAAGCCGCTTCGCGCGGCGATGGTCGCCGAACTCGAAGCGAAGCTGGCGAAGCCGGCCTGAATTCCTTCTCCCTAGATGGGAGAAGGATACGAAGCCTTGCGCCGAAGGCGCTAGGCGCAGTTGGATGAGGGTGACGGCGCGTCCTTGCGCCGCCCGCTTCAGGCCGAAACCGCACCCCCACCGCTGCGACTAGGCGGCAAGCCGCCAAGTCTCGCTGCCTCCCCCATCAAGGGGGAGGGGTTAGAATTTAGAGCTTCTTGTCCGCATCGGGCACCGACCGGATCAGGTCGCGCGCGAAGCCGATCAGCCCGATCTGGCGCCGGCGCTTCAGCCGCTCGGCACGCAGGATCGCGCGCACCTCGTCGAAACAGCTTTCGACATGGTCGTTGATCAGCACATAATCATAGCCGTCCCAGTGGCTGATCTCGTTCGCGGCGCGCTCCATGCGCGCGGCGATCACTTCGTCGCTGTCGGTATTGCGCGAGCGGAGGCGGCGTTCGAGTTCTTCCATCGTCGGCGGCAGGACGAAGACGCGCACGACGTCGGGCCCGGCTTCCTGGTAGAGCTGCTGCGCGCCCTGCCAGTCGATGTCGAACAGCACGTCCTTGCCCGCGGCGAGCAGCTCCTCGACCGGGGCGCGCGGGGTGCCGTAGCGGTGACCAAAGACATGCGCCCATTCGAGGAACTCGCCATCGGCCGCCATCTTCTTGAAGCTCTCGGTGTCGACGAAATGATAATGGACGCCGTCGACTTCGCCAGGACGCGGCGGCCGCGTCGTCGCCGAGATCGACAGCGCGATATCCCTGTCGGCATCGAGCATCATGCGCGAGATGGTGGTCTTGCCCGCGCCCGAGGGCGAGGAGAGGACGAACAGCACGCCGCGGCGGTTCAGGTGGACGCTTTCAGCCATGGGCGCTATTCGCCTGACGAGGGGCAGCGGTCAAGGGGGCGCGGATGGCGGGACTTTCACGGACGAGGTGGCTGGTCGCCGCAGCGCTGGTGGCGCTACTCGCCGTGATATTGCTCGGTATGGGCCGTCCGCCGATCTGCCCGTGCGGAACGATCAGCCTGTGGCATGGCACAGTGCAGTCAAATCAGAACAGCCAGCAGATTTCGGACTGGTACAGCTTCAGCCACGTTATCCACGGATTCATCTTCTACGGATTGCTGCGCTGGATCATGCCGCATCGGCCGCTCTGGGTGCCGCTCGCGATCGCGATCGGGGTCGAGGGCGCCTGGGAGATTCTCGAAAATTCGCCGATGATCATCGACCGGTACCGCGAAGTGACGATGGCGTTCGGCTATTCGGGCGATTCGGTTTTGAACTCGATCAGCGATACGCTGTTCATGATCGGCGGATTTCTTGCGGCAAGCCGGATGCGCTGGTGGGTGACCGTGGCGCTGGCGATCGTCTTCGAGCTTTTCACGCTGTGGACGATCCGCGACAATCTGACGCTCAATGTCCTGATGCTGGTCCATCCCGTCGAGGCGATCAAGGAGTGGCAGGCGGGGGGCTGACCGCGGTTTAGAGGCCCTTGCGGCCGAAACCGCCCGGCCGCGGCGCGGGAGCGTCCGTCGCGCCGGCGGCGCCGCGGCCGCGCATGTAGCGGGCGAGCGCTGCGTCGGGATCGAAATTGTCTTCCTCGCGCCGCTCCGCAAAGATGTCGGCCGGTTGCGGGACCGGCTGGGGCGCCGGGGGCGGTTCTACGGTGTCGCGCGGCTTGTCGAAGAACATCATTTTCAGCGCCCAGATGAAACAGGCGCCCGCCGCGACCAGCACAACCAGCGCCGAGACATGGTTGACCAGCCGCGACCCGGTATCGCCCGCCATATCGCCCGCGCGTTCGAGGACGCGGCTGAGCGCGCGCAGGCCGAAGCCGACGGCAATCAGCATGAAAGTCTTAAATCCGGGCGGATTGAATGTCATGACCGCCGCGATAGCCGGTCATGGTGATAATCGGGTTAATCCGGGCCGATGCCTCAGTGGATCGCGTTGCTCCGCCCGTTGCCTTCGACCGGGATCGCGGGCGGCAGCGCATCGCCCATCGTCTGGCCATCGGTCGGCACATCCACAGCGCCCGCATAGGGATCGACGACGCCCGCCGCGGCGAGATCGGGGTCGAGTGCATGTGCTTCTGCCGCCGCCTTGCGCGCTTCGGCTCGCTCAGCCCATTTCTTGGTGAGATAGGCGCCCGCGACGGTCGCCGCGAGTACGGCGTATCGCTGCGGGAACAGGCGCCGCGCCGCAAACAACGTGCCCGCACCGATTACCGCGCCCGCCATGGGGTGGTTGCCGTTCTGGCGCCCGATCGCACTGCCGAGGACGCCGCCAACGATCCGTCCAATCATCTTCATCTCTCCTTCCTCTCCTTAATCCGCGGAGAGTACCGCAGGTTCCCTGTCAGACGTCGGGACCCAGCATCGTTCGCGGATCGACCACCTGATCGAAGGTGGTCCCATCGACATAACCCAGATCCAGCGCCGCTTCCTTCAGCGTGCTGCCGGTTTCGTGCGCGTGTTTCGCGATCTTCGCCGCCTTGTCATATCCAATCTCCGGCGCGAGCGCGGTCACCAGCATCAGCGAGCGATTCATCAGTTCGTCGATCCGCGCGCGATTGGGCTCGATGCCGACGACGCAATGCTCCGTAAAGCCGGCCATGCCGATCGCGAGCAGCTCGACCGAGCGCAGGACGTTGGACCCGATCAGCGGCTTGAAGACGTTGAGTTCGAGATGGCCCTGCAACCCGCCGACGGTCACTGCCTGATGGTTGCCGATGACCTGCGCCGCGACCATGGTCAGCATCTCGCATTGCGTCGGGTTGACCTTGCCCGGCATGATCGAACTGCCGGGCTCGTTGGCAGGAAGATCGAGCTCGCCGAGGCCTGCCCGCGGGCCCGAGCCGAGCAGGCGAACGTCGTTCGCGATCTTGGTCAGCGCGACCGCGAGCGTGTTCAAGGCGCCCGAGAAAAAAACGAGCCCGTCGTTCGATGCCAGCGCCTCGAACTTGTTAGATGCGGGTTCGAAAGCGATTCCGGTACTGCGCGATAATTCGGCTGCCATCGCGATATCGAAACCCGCCGGCGCATTGAGGCCGGTCCCGACCGCGGTCCCGCCCTGTGCCAGCTTGCAGACACTATGCGCGAGCGTGGCTTCGATGCGTGCGCGGCAGGCGATCAACTGCGCGACATAGCCCGAAAATTCCTGGCCGAGCGTCAGCGGGGTCGCATCCTGCAAATGGGTGCGGCCAATCTTGACGATGTCGCGCCACGCTTCGGCCTTGACGGCAAGCGCATCGGTCAAGGTGATGAGCGCCGGCAGCAGCCGCGCCGTCGTCTCGACCGCGACCGCGACGTGGAGCGCGGTGGGAAAGCTGTCGTTCGACGATTGGCCCATGTTGACATGGTCGTTGGGGTGGACGGGCGACTTGCCGCCACGTCTTCCCGCGAGCCTCTCGTTGGCGATCCCGGCGATCACTTCGTTGGCGTTCATGTTCGACTGCGTGCCGCTGCCCGTCTGCCAGATGGCGAGCGGGAACTGATCGTCATAGTCGCCCGCGACGATGTCATCGGCCGCTGCGGCGATCGCTTCGGCCAATCCGAAATCGAGGCCATGATTCCGATTGACCCGCGCCGCGGCGCCTTTGATCCGCGCCAGAGCATGGACGACCGGGATCGGCATCCGCTCGTGCGGCGGAAAGGCGAAATTGTGGCGGCTGCGCTCGGTCTGGGCGCCCCAATAGGCGTCCGATGGAACTTCGATCTCGCCGATGCTGTCGCTTTCGATCCTTGTGCTCATGCCAACAGCATCCTCGTCACCAATACCGCCCCTACCCAGATCAGGGCGACGAGGCCGAGCAACTGCCAATAGCCGCCCTCGCCGACGCGCCGCCGCAGCCAGGCGGCCATAAGCCAGATCAGGACGAGCGCGGGGGTCAGGACAAGCAAGCTGAAACGCATCAGACCGTCGGCGATCTGGCTTTGCGCATAGCCGCCCTCTAACAGCGCGTAGCCCTCAACCCCCCACCAGAAGGCGGCGGTCAGGACGAGCATCCCCGCGAGAGCCCAAAATTGCCAGAAGCGGCTGGGAGGCCAGTTGGGGCCGCCCATCGCGCTATTTCTTCTTGCCGAAATCCACGGTCACGACGTTCGACCCGTCCTCGGTCGATACGTCGGGGCGGTCGTTATCCGCCTCGTCGTGCGGTTCGGGCTGCCCGACCTCTTCGTCGCTGACCTGGAACTGCAGTCCGAAATCGACCGAAGGATCGACGAAGGCGGTGATCGCGGCATAGGGAATCGTCAGCACCGACGGCGTCTGGTTGAAGGACAGGCCGACGCTGAAATGATCTTCCTCGACATTGAGGTCCCAGAAGCGGTTTTGCAGCACGATCGTCATCTCATCCGGGAATTTGGCGATCAGATGCGCCGGGATCGTCACGCCGGGCGCCTGCGTCTTGAAGGTGATGTAGAAATGATGTTCGCCGGGAAGGCTGTCGAAACCTTCGACCTGGCTGAGCACACGGCCGACCACGGCGCGCAGCGCGTCCTGCACGATTTCGTCATAGGGAATCAGGCTGTCGCGTACATCGTCACTCATGGGCGAGGGGGATGAACGCGCGCCGCGCGCCGGTCAAGGGGGGAGAATAGCCTTGCAACGCGAAACGGAGGCCCTATGGCGTGCGCCATGCGAACCGCCACCGTCCAGCGCACGACCAAGGAAACGGATATCGCGATCACCGTCAATCTCGACGGAACGGGCGATTATTCGGTGTCCACCGGCATCGGTTTCCTCGACCATATGGTCGAGCAATTGTCGCGCCACTCGCTGATCGACATTGCGATGCAAGTGAAGGGCGACCTTCACATCGATCAGCATCACACGGTCGAGGACAGCGCGCTCGCGCTCGGCGAAGCGGTGCTGAAGGCGCTCGGCGACAAGCGCGGTATCGCGCGCTACGGCGAAGCGCACGCGCCGATGGACGAGACGCTGACGCGCTGCGTACTCGATATCTCGGGGCGCCCGCACTGCGTCTATAAATCAGGTTTCTCGCAGCCACGGCTCGGCGAGATGGACACCGAGTTGTTCCCGCACTGGTTCCACAGCTTCGCACAGACCGCCGGCATCACGCTGCACATCGAGACGCTGTACGGCGAGAACAACCATCACATCGCCGAAAGCATGTACAAGGCACTGGCGCGCGCGCTGCGTCAGGCGGTCGAGATCGACCCGCGCAAGGGCGACGCGATTCCCTCGACCAAGGGTGTCCTCTAGAGGCCGTCCATGAGCGCCATTGCCCTGATCGACTATGGCGCGGGCAATCTTCGCTCGGTGCACAATGCGCTCGTCGCGGCGGGCGCTGACAATGTCGCCGTCACCGCCGATCCCGATCTGGTTGCCAAAGCCGACCGGATCGTGCTGCCGGGCGTGGGCGCTTTTGCGGCCTGCATGAACGGTCTGTCGGCGATCGACGGGATGATCGACGCTATGGAGCAACGCGTGCGCCGTGAAGGCGCGCCCTTTCTCGGCATCTGCGTCGGCATGCAGTTGCTCGCCGATGCGGGCGAGGAGCATGGGCGGCATCAAGGGCTGGGCTGGATCGGCGGCACCGTCCGCGCGTTCGATCCGGCGCCGGGCCTGCGTATCCCGCATATGGCTGGAACGACGTGATCCCCGCGACCCGCATCCGGTGATCGCTGCGGGCGAGGCCTATTTCCTTCATAGCTATCATTTTGCCGACGCCGTCGGTGTCGCCGCCACGAGCAGCCATGGCGCGATCTTCAGCGCGGCGGTCGCCAAGGACACTATCGTCGGCGTGCAATATCACCCCGAAAAGAGTCAGGCCTATGGCCTCGCAACGCTCGAAAGGTTTCTCCAGTGGCGGCCCTGACCATCTTTCCCGCGATCGACCTCAAGGGGGGGCAGGTGGTGCGACTCGCCGAGGGCGATATGGCGCGCGCGACCGTTTATGGTGACGATCCCGCGGCGCAGGCGCGGCTGTTTGCCGATGCAGGGGCCTCGCACCTGCACGTCGTCGATCTCGACGGAGCTTTCGCGGGCACCAGCGTCAACGGCGGCGCGGTCGAGAGCATCATCGCCGCGTTTCCGGGCAAGGTGCAGGTCGGGGGAGGTATTCGCGATCGCGCGGGGGTCGATCGCTGGCTCGCGCTCGGCGTCGACCGCGTGATCATCGGCACCGCGGCGCTGAAGGACCCCGAATTCGTCAAATCGGCTGCGCGCGATCTGCCCGGCCGGATCGTCGTCGGCGTGGATGCGAAGGGCGGTATGGTCGCAACAGAGGGCTGGGCCGACGTCTCCGACGTGCGTGTCGAAGATCTCGCCCAGCGTTTCGAGGATGCGGGTGTCGCGGCGCTGCTGTTTACCGACGTCGGTCGTGACGGGCTGCTCAAGGGATGTAATGTCGAGGCGACGGTGGCGCTGGCGCAGACGGTCGCCATCCCGGTGATTGCCAGCGGCGGCGTTGCCGATATCGGCGACATCCATGCGCTGCGTCCGCATGTCGCGAACGGTATCGAAGGCGTGATCACCGGCCGTGCGCTCTACGACGGGCGTCTCGATCTGGCTGAGGCGATCGCGGCGGGAAGGCAATGAGCGACCCGCTCTTTTCCGTTTGTGCTGAGCTTGTCGAAGCACCGTCCTTCTTCT
>JACDQN010000364.1 GCA_015657575.1 Sphingopyxis sp. | reverse complement strand
GGCCTGCGGTCGCGCGCCCCGCCGCGGCATCGATCCGCCGCCGCGCCGCGAACAGCGCTTTCAGCGCCTCGACCTCGTGCGGCGCCTCGCGCACCGCCCCGTCGGCATCGACGAGCGTCAGCAAGGGCCGCGCAAAGGGGGCATCGGGCTGCCCGGCAAGCTCCGCTGCGAGCGCGGCCAGCGCCGCCTGCCGCGCCGTATCCATCGCCGCGCCATGCTCGGCGAGCTGCGCCTCCAGGCTGGCGAGCCACTGCTGGTCGGCATGGCCAGGATCCGCCAGCAATTTCCCCCGCGCGCGCAGCGCTGCGTCATAGCGGTTGCTGTGCTGCGCATGGCGCGGATCGAGCGCCAGCACCAGCCGGTCGAGAAAACGCCGCCGATTGCCCGCCGTATCGACGAACAGCCGGTCCATCGCAGGGGTCAACCACAGCACTGCGACCCATTCGCCGAGCGACGCGGCGGCAGCGGCGGCGCCGTTGATCCGCACGATGCGCCGCCCAGGCTGCGCCGCTTCGATCCCGGTCCCCAGCGCCACGGGTGCCAGATCGACACCCGCCTGCACCTCCGCAAAAATCGCAAAGCCGCCGCTCGCTCCATCGCGCACCATGTCGGACAGCGCCGCGCGCCGCAGCCCGCGTCCCGGCGCGAGCAGCGAGATCGCCTCCAATATATTGGTCTTGCCCGCGCCATTGTCGCCATGCAGCGCGACGAGCCCCGGGCCCGCGGCCATGTCCGCGCCGGCATGATTGCGAAAATCGGTCAGCGAAAGGCGGATCAGGCTCATCTGACTTTCGCCTACCCCAGCATCGCGCCACGCGCCACCCCGCTACAATCTGCGAAATTTTTCTCAACATGGGAATTTTTACCGATCAGCAGCAAATTTCCCGTTGAAATATTATGTCGGGAACCAAAAAACCGCGGTTAACTGCGGATGAATGAAATTGGCACGGTCCCTGCAATACTGTTGGCATCCACCGGATGGTCCGGATGGGAGGTAAGAAAAGGACAATATCATGGCTTATTTCAACGTCGACTCGTTCCGCAGCTAC
This sequence comes from Sphingopyxis sp., assembly GCA_015657575.1. Lineage (GTDB taxonomy): Bacteria > Pseudomonadota > Alphaproteobacteria > Sphingomonadales > Sphingomonadaceae > Sphingopyxis. Next base: position 1,247 of record JACDQN010000364.1, on the reverse strand, counting down.
GCTCTCGCCGCCTTTGCGTCGGTTTATGCGTCGGTCATGTTCCTGGCGATCGCTGGCCAGAATGGTGCGCAGGTCGGTTCGCTGGTCATCTGATCGGCGGGCCACCCCACTCCCCGTAAAACGCCGGTCCCGAACTCGTCGAAGGACCGGGATGGAAAGGAAAGAAATGAAACAGGGTTTTCGCAAGAATCGTCGCGACGGCGTCGTCTTCGGCGTGTGCGCCGGCATGGCGGACCAGTTCGGCTTCGACGTCTTGTGGACGCGCGTCGCCTTTGTCGCCCTGACGCTGATGGGCTTCGGCCTGCCGTTGCTGCTGTACCTCGCCGTCGCGATCCTCGTGCCCTAGGACAGCCCGGGCCGGCCGCCTTCCAGGCGCAGTCGCACCGGCCCGCTATTTCCACGAATAAGGGCCCGCCGGTCTTCCGGTGGGCCTTTTTCGTGTTTGTTGGCGGCCGATTGTGGACTTACCCAAATCGTCACCCCGGACTTGATCCGGGATGACGACAGGAAATGGAGCGACGTCCGCTCCCTCCCCAAAGCCGCCCCTCCCCGCAAAGAAAAAGCCCCGCCGGATCGCTCCGGCGGGGCTCATTTCTGTCAGGCCGCGATGGCCGAGGGGCTTATTCCTCGCCTTCGCCTTCGTCGTCCGGACGCTCCGCGACATCGACATCGTCGATCGTGAAGTCTTCGCCGGTGGTGAAGTCTTCGCCCTGGACCTTGCCCAGCGGATCGTCGCCGATCGCCGCTTCGGGGCCCTGCGCCAGTTCGGCGGCATGCTCTTCAGCGGCGGTCTGCGGCGCGATCAGATGCTCCTGGTTCGCGCGCATCGCGGCGCGGAGAGCCGCATCCTTCGACGAGGCAGTGACGCGGACGCGGTTCATGGCAGCGCCGGTGCCCGCCGGGATGAGGCGGCCGACGATGACATTTTCCTTGAGCCCCATCAGCGAGTCGACCTTGCCCTGCACCGAGGCTTCGGTGAGGACGCGGGTCGTTTCCTGGAAGGACGCCGCCGAAACGAAGCTGCGCGTTTGCAGCGACGCCTTGGTGATGCCGAGCAGGACCGGACGGCCCTCCGCCGGCACGCCGTTCTTCGGCAGCTTGGCGTTATACTCCATCATCTCCAGATAATCGAGCTGCTCGCCCGGCAGCAACGTGGTGTCGCCGCCGCTGGTGATCTCGACCTTCTGCAGCATCTGGCGAACGATCACCTCGATGTGCTTGTCGTTGATCTTCACGCCCTGCAGTCG
>JACDQN010000363.1 GCA_015657575.1 Sphingopyxis sp. | reverse complement strand
GGAGGTTCGAATCCTCTCGTCCCGACCAATTTTACCAAAGCATTTTTACCAAAGCCCTGACAGCCTGTTGACAGCCGGTCGCCCCCATCGGACGACGCGCAGCGCCGGCGCTTGCCATGATGGCCGCGCCGCGACGGGCCGGAAAGCGGGGAAAGATGCAGGTTGGAATCGCGATCATCGTCGCCGCCTTCCTCACCTCGATCCTGTCGGGGGTCTTCGGGATGGCCGGCGGGCTGGTCTTCATGGGGCTGCTGGCCTGGTTCCTGCCCGTTGCCACCGCGCTCGCCCTCCACGGCGTCATCCAGTTCGCGTCCAATGCCTGGCGGGTGATCCTGCACCGCAAGCATGTCGTGTGGCCGGTGCTGTTATGGTTCGGATTGGGGGCAGCGGCGGCGATCGGCTTTTTTTCGCTCGTGCTGTTCGTGCCCACGAAATTCTATGTGTTTCTCTGCCTAGGGTTGATGCCGGTGCTCGTCTGGCTGCCCGAACGCTGGTTGGCGCTCGACGCCGGCAAGCCGCCCCACGCGCTCGGCGGCGGCTTCGTCTCGACCGGCCTCGCGCTCGTGTCGGGCGTCTCGGGACCGGTGACCGACCTCCTCTTCATCAATACCCAGCTTTCCCGCCATCAGATCGTCGCGACGAAAGCGGTGATGCAGGCGATCGGCCATGCGTCGAAAATCGTCGTCTATGGCGGGCTGCTGCTCAGCGCATCGGCGCGCGAGACGCTTCCCCTGTCCGTCACGGCGATCGCGATTTTCGCGTCGATGGCGGGCATCATGGTCGGCGGCTATATCCTCGACCGCATCAGCGACGCCCATTTCCGCAAAAGCCGCCGCTGGATCGTGACCTTTATCGGCGCGACCTTCCTCTTCCAGGCGATCCAGATCGCGCTGGCCTGATCGAAACGCGGGGCGGCCGTGCGGCCGCCCCGCTGTCCGTCAGTTGGTGTCCGACGGCTCTTCCGCCGGCGGCGCCGAGGCGCGCGCCTTGCGCATCGTCTCGATCTCCTTCTTGTCGATCACGCCGTCGCCGTTCGCGTCGACATGCTTGATGAAGGCATCGACCTTCTCGGGTGACGCCAGGCTCGGATCGCCCTGCCTTTGCGCCCGCATTTCCGCCATCTTGGTGACCTCAGCCTTGTCGAGCTTGCCGTCGCCATTGGTATCGATCATCGCGAACAGCCGGCCGTTGTCCTGCGGCGGCTGGGCGGCGGCGAACGCCGGCATGGCAAGAGCCGCGGCGGCGGCGGCGATCATCGTCGATTTCTTCATATTACATCCTTTGGTCAGGTCCGGCGCATATGCCGGGACGCCCCGACCGCGGACATAGAGGCCCGGTTGTCGCAAAACCATGCCGGAACCACTCCATTCGTCACGAACGCGGCACCACCTTTCCGATCGGCGCACGCCGCTTCGCTGTCGCAGGTCCTTGCCGATCCTGCCTTGCCTCCGCCCGGACGTGGCAGCTAGATCGCCAAATGCAAAAGAACGACCTCCTTGCCCAGCTGACGAATGCGAAGAATAATTTCGTGCTGGGGATGGCCGGCGCTTCGCTGCTGATCGATCGAAAGGCTTCTGCTGCGCTCGAAACGCATTCGGTCAGCTTTGGTCAGTTCAGCCTGCCGCTGGACCAGGTCGCCACATTGATGCGCTCCAGCGCCGATCGCGAGATCGCGATCAAGGAATTCATATTGGGCCTTTATCGTGCCTTGCTGAAGGAAAGCTTTGGCCTGATTTCGACCTATGCCAGCGCGACCGAACAAGAGCCGACGTTCAAGGGCGCGGACCATTATCATTTTTGGCGAATGGTGCGGAACAGCATTTCCCATGACGCGCATTGGCGTTTCTCCCGCTTCGACCTCTCACTCCTGCCACTCGAATGGCGCGGCGTGCGAATGAAGGCCGACATGCAGGATCAGCCGTTCAGGATCGATTTTCTGGGATATGACGGCATGTTTCAACTCTATCTCGACATGGCCGAATTTGCTGAAACTTCACTGATCTAGCGCGATCAAGGCCGCATGACGACCTTGCCGATTACCTCGCGCCGTTCGAGCATGGCGAAAGCTTCGCGCCAGTCGGCAAGGTCAAGCGCGGCGTGGACATGCGGCCGGATTTTTCCCGCCGCCGCCAGCGCATCGATCGCCGCGATATTTTCGGCGCCGCGCGCGGGAAAGCGGCGCCCATATTCGCCGGCGCGCACGCCGACCACGGCAAAGCCCTTGATCAGCGGCATGTTGGCGGACAGTTCGGCGATGCGCCCCGACGCGAAACCGATCACGAGCAGGCGCCCGCCGAACGCGATGCAGCGCGTCGATTCGTCGAAGACATCGCCGCCGACCGGATCGAAGACGACATCGGCACCCTTGCCGCCGGTCAGCGCCTTCACCTCCTCGCGAAAGCCCGATTCGGCGGCGATGACCGCATCGGGCGCATAGAGGCGGGCGATCGCATCGCGCTTCGCGGCGCTGCTCGCCGCCGCGATGACCTTCACCCCCCAGCGCTTGCGCCAGGTCGATCGCCGCCAGCCCGACCCCGCCCGCCGCGCCGTGCACCAGCAAGGTCTCACCTGCTTCGATGCGCGCGCAACGAACCAGCGCGACATAGGCGGTAAGATAGGCGACGGGGTAGGCGGCGGCCGCTTCCCAGCTTAGCGCCGCGGGCTTGGTGCGCAGCGCGCCGGCCGGGACAACCGTATATTCGGCCATCGCGCCGAACCGGTTGCCTCCGACCACCGCATCGCCGACGCATCGGCCGGCGACGCCCTCGCCTACCGCATCCACCTCGCCCGCGAATTCCAGTCCCGATACGAACGGCAGTTCGGGCTTCAGTTGATATTCGCCCCGCGTCATCAACAGGTCGGGGAAATTCACCGCCGCGGTGCGTACCCGCACCCGCACTTCGCCCGGTCCCGGATCGGGCAGCGGCAAGTCGACGATCGCCACTCCGCCGTGATCGGGCAGCAATTCGCGCACCTGAAGAGCCCGCATCGCCAAAAACCCCTTTCCTACAATATCCCTATATGGTTCGTTTTCATATATTCAACAACCAAAAGGAGCGAATCATGTCCAAAGTCAATTCGGCGATCGGCTATGCCGAGGCCTTGATCGATGCCGTCATCGACCGCGAAGGTCGATATGTAAACCACCCCGCCGACCGCGGCGGCCCGACCTGCTGGGGAATCACCGAGGCGGTGGCGCGCGCGCAGGGCTATGCGGGCGCGATGCGCGACCTGCCGCGCAGCGACGCCGCATCCATCTATCGCCGCCTCTATTGGCTGCGTCCCGGCTTCGACAAGGTCGCGCTCCGCGCACCGCAGATCGCCGCCGAGCTGTTCGACACCGGCGTCAACATGGGCACGGGAACGGCCGCCGGCTTCCTTCAACGTGCGCTCAACGCGCTCAACCGCGCCGCGCGCGACTATCCCGACATCGCGGTCGATCGCGATATCGGCCCGCGCACCTTGTCGGCCCTCGACGGCTTCCTGAAAGCGCGCGGCAAAGGCTGCGAAATCGTGCTGCTGCGCGCGATGGAGGCGCTGCAGGGCGAACGCTACATCGCGCTCGCCGAACGCCGCCCCAGCCAGGAAGCTTTTCTCTATGGCTGGCTCGCCAATCGCATCGGCGATGCAAGCCACTGATTTCAAACACCCCCCGGTGACAAGTTTGACAAGTTAAGGACGAAAGGAACGGTAGCATGAGCATCATCGAAGGCCTGATCGGCCCCGTCGCCAAGCTGATCGACAAGATCATCCCCGACCCCGAAGCGCGCGACCGCGCCAAGCTCGAGCTGCTCAAGCTCGAGGGCAGCCAGGAAATGGAGGCGATCAAGACGCGGATGACCGCGATCGTCGCCGAGGCGGGCAGCGCCGATCCCTGGACCAGCCGCGCGCGGCCGCAGCTTCCTCTATGTCATGTACGCGCTGCTGCTGTGGGCGATCCCGATGGGCCTGATCGCCGCCGCACGGCCCGAGATGGCGAAAGGCATTGCCGAGGGCATGAATGCCTATCTCGCCGGCATCCCCGAACCGCTCTACGCGCTCTTCGGGACGGGCTACCTCGGCTACACGGCGGCAAGGGCGTGGGGGAAGGCGAAGGGGGTCGAAAGCTAAGGCCGCTTACCAGTTGCGTTCGTGTCGAGCGAAGTCGAGACACCCGTCGAAGTAGCATCGTCTTGATGGGCATCGACTTCGCTCGAGGCGAACGGAAACAGAGAACTTAGCCGGCCTTCTCGACAACTCGCGCCAAATTCGCCAGCGATGACTTCAGCCCCTCGACGTGATCCTTCGCCGAAATCCCCGGCGGCACATGATGCGCATCGATCGTGACCAGCGTGCCGCCGCTTTGCCGCGACAGATACCAGTGCATCGCCATCGTCCCTGAAAAGCGCGGATCGTCTGATTCGAACTCGACCTCCCACACGACCAGCCGCCCGTCGTCGAGCGTCGGAATATAGACCTCGACGACATCGCTATCGTCGTCGCTTTTGGTTTCGACGTCGGCATCGTCGAACGTCAGCCGCATCAGAAAGCCGCCGCCCGCGCGCAGATCGACATGCTCGAATTCGCCGGTCGCACCCTCGGGCGGCAGCCATCGCGCCAGCTTCGCTTCGCTCGTAAAAGCCGCAAACACATCGACCAGCGGCGCCGCGATCAGCCGTTCGGCATGATCGGTGCGCCGCGTCTTCTTCGTGGGTTTCAAGCGAGCGCGGCCTTGACCGCCGTCACCGCATCGTTCGCGGCGGCGCCGTCGGGACCGCCGCCCTGTGCCATGTCGGGCCGTCCGCCGCCGCCCTGTCCGCCCAGCGCCGCAACGGCAACCTTGACCAGATCGACCGCGCTGTGGCTGCCCGTCTTGTCGTCGGTCACCCCGACCGCCACCGAAGCGCGCCCGTCGTTGACCGCGACGAGCATGGCAACACCGCTGCCGACCTGCTTCTTGAGCCCGTCGACCGTACCGCGCAGCTCCTTGGGGTCGAGTCCATCGACGACCTGCGCCAGAAAGGCCACGTCGCCGACCTGCTCGACCGCCGGCCCGGCAGCAGCGCCGCCGCCACCTGCGGAACCGCCGAGCGCCAGCGCCTTCTTCGCGTCGGCCAGTTCGCGCTCGGCCTTCTTGAGCTGTTCGGCCAGCGCCGCAACGCGCGCCGGCACCTCGTCGGGCGATGTCTTGAGCGCCGCGGCGGCGGCCTTCAGCGCCTCGTCGCGCCCGTTCAGCCACTGGCGCGCGGCCTCGCCGGTCAGCGCCTCGATGCGCCGCACGCCCGAGGAAACCGCGCTTTCGCCGACGATCTTGAACAACGCGATATCGCCCAGCGCCCGGACGTGCGTCCCGCCGCACAGCTCGACCGAATAGCTGTGGTCGTCGCCCTTGCCCATGCTGAGGACGCGCACTTCGTCGCCGTATTTCTCCCCGAACAGCGCCAACGCACCCGCCGCGACGGCATCGTCGGGCGTCATCAGCCGTGTCGACACGGCTTCGTTACCGCGGATCTGTGCGTTCACATCGGCTTCGATCGCGGCGATCTCTTCGGCCGTCAGCGCCTTGGGATGCGAGAAGTCGAAACGGAAACGGTCCTCGGCAACCAAGCTGCCCTTTTGGGTCACATGCCCGCCGAGCCGGTTGCGCAGCGCGGCGTGCAGCAGGTGCGTCGCACTATGATTGGCGCGGATGCGGTCGCGGCGCTCGGCATCGACGGTCAGCTGCACCGTGTCGCCGACCTTCAGCGTCCCCGCTTCGAGCTTCGCCTGGTGCGTGTGCAGGCGGCCGAGCGGCTTGCCCGTGTCGCTAACCGACGCCTTCGCGCCTTCCAGCGTCGCGATCGTGCCGGCGTCGCCCATCTGGCCGCCGCTCTCGCCATAGAAGGGTGTCTGGTTGGTGAGCACGACGACCTCGTCGCCTGCCTTGGCTTCGCCGACCGGCTTGCCGTCCCTGACCAGTCCGATCACCGTCGCCTCGCCCGCGGTCGAGGTGTAGCCGGTGAATTCGGTGCTGCCGTTGGTCTCAGCCAGATCGAACCAGATTTCGTCCGACGCCCTTTCACCGCTGCCCTTCCAAGCCGCGCGCGCCGCCGCCTTCTGTTGCGCCATCGCCGCGTCGAAACCGGCGCGATCCACCGCGATGTCCTGCGCCCGCAGCGCATCCTCGGTCAGATCATAGGGGAAGCCATAGGTGTCGTAGAGCTTGAACGCGACATCTATGGCTTCCCCTATGATCTGACCGAGGATGCGCTGCGGGCGCAGGACATCGCGGTGGATCGCGCCGGTTTCGACGCGGCGATGGCGCAACAGAAGGCGGCGGCGCGCGCGGCTTGG
>JACDQN010000362.1 GCA_015657575.1 Sphingopyxis sp. | reverse complement strand
TGGCCCATCACGCCGGCGACGGGCGACGGCACTTCGACCGCGACCTTGTCGGTTTCGAGGCTGGCGATGGGCTCGTCGAGCGCGACCGCTTCGCCAGGCTTTTTCAGCCATTCGCCGATCGTTGCTTCGGTGACGCTTTCGCCCAGCGTGGGGACTTTGACTTCGGTGCTCATGCGTGCAGTTCCTTGGGGCTTAGGCTTTGTTCTTGGCGCGGCGGATTTCGGCGCGAACCGAAAGCCCGAGCGCATCGGCGACAAGCGCCGACTGTTCGGTCTGATGGCGGTTCATCAGGCCGGTCGCGGGCGACGCGGAAGCGGCGCGGCCGGCGTAGCGCGGGCGCATCCCCTTGTGGCCGGCTTCGGTCAGCGCCTCTTCGATCAGCTCGGTGACGAAGAACCAGCTGCCGTTGTTGCGCGGCTCTTCCTGCGCCCAGACGACGTCCTCGAGCTTCGGCATCCGCTTCAGACGCACCGCGAGCGGTTCGCCGGGGAAGGGATAAAGCTGTTCGATCCGGATCACCGTCGTGTCGGTGAGTCCCGCGGCGTCGCGTGCCTCCATCAGATCGTAACCGACCTTGCCCGAGCAGAGCACGACACGCTTGATATCCGCATCGGCGGGCGGCGTACGATCCGACATGATGCGGCGGAAATGCGCGTCGCCGATGAAGTCCGACCGCTGCGACACCGCCAGCTTGTGGCGGAGCAGCGACTTCGGCGTCATGATGATCAGCGGCTTGCGGAACGGGCGCAGCATCTGGCGCCGCAACACGTGGAAATAGTTCGACGGGGTCGAAATATTGCACACCTGGATATTGTCGCCGGCGCACAGCTGCAGGAAGCGTTCGAGACGCGCCGAGCTATGTTCCGGGCCCTGGCCTTCATACCCATGCGGCAGCAGCAGCACGAGGCCGTTGGCGCGCAGCCATTTGGCTTCGCCCGACGCGATAAACTGGTCGATCATGATTTGCGCGCCATTGGCGAAGTCGCCGAACTGCGCTTCCCACAGCACGAGGCTCTTCGGATCGGCCATCGCATAGCCATATTCGAAGCCCAGCACGCCATATTCGGAAAGCGGGCTGTCGAGCACCTCGAACCGGCCGTGCGGCACGGTCGTCAGCGGCACATATTTATTCTCGGTCTTCTGATCGACCCAGACGGCGTGGCGCTGGCTGAAGGTGCCGCGTCCCGAATCCTGGCCCGAAAGACGGACCTGATAGCCTTCGCTGAGCAAGGTGCCGAAGGCGAGGCTTTCGGCCGTCGCCCAGTCGAACACTTCGTCGTCGCTCTTGTTGGCGAACATCGCTCCGCGCGCGTCGATCACGCGGCGCAGCGTCTTGTGCACGTCAAGGTCGTCGGGGACCGTCGTCATGATCCGGCCGATCGAATCGAACAATTTGTCCGACACGCCTGTCGAAATATTGCGGCGGGCATTTTCGGGATCGGCGGGGGCGTGAAGCCCCGACCAGCGGCCCGCAAACCAGTCGGCCTTGTTCGGCTTATAGCTTTTCGCCGATTCGAAATCGCCTTCGAGCCGCGCGACAAATTCGGCGCGGCGGGCGTCGGCCCAGCCGGCGTCGATCACGCCCTCGCCTTCCAGCTTCGCAGCGCAAAGCTGCGATACCGGCGGATGCTGGCGGATGCTGGCGTACATCAACGGCTGGGTAAACGAAGGTTCGTCGCCTTCGTTGTGGCCGAAGCGGCGGTAGCACCACATATCGATCACGACGTCGCGCTTGAACTGCTGGCGGAAATCGATCGCGAGCTTGCATGCAAAGGTCACGGCTTCGGGATCGTCGCCGTTGACGTGCAGGATCGGCGCCATCACGCCCTTTGCGACGTCCGACGGATAGGGCGACGAGCGCGCATATTGCGGGCTGGTCGTGAAGCCGATCTGGTTGTTGACGATGAAGTGGATGCAGCCGCCGGTGTTGTAGCCGCGGATGCCCGAGAAGCCGAGGCATTCCCAGACGATCCCCTGCCCCGCGAAGGCCGCGTCGCCGTGGATCAGCACGGGCAGCACCTGTTCATGCTTGTCGAGGTCGTCGCGCACAACCTGTTGCGCGCGGACCTTGCCGAGCACGACCGGGTCGACCGCTTCGAGGTGCGAGGGGTTGGGGACGAGCGACATATGCACCGACGCGCCGCCGAACTCGCGGTCGGTCGAGGTGCCGAGGTGATATTTGACGTCGCCCGAACCGCCGATGTCGTCGGGGTTGGCCGATCCGCCGGCAAATTCGTGGAAGATGATCTTGTACGGCTTCGCCATGACGTTGGCGAGCATGTTGAGCCGCCCGCGGTGCGCCATACCGTACACGATTTCCTTCACGCCGTACTGGCCGCCATATTTGATGATGGCTTCCATCGCAGGGATCATGCTTTCGCCGCCGTCGAGGCCGAAGCGCTTCGTCCCGACATATTTCTTGGCGAGAAACTTTTCCCACTCTTCGGCCTCGATCACCTTGTTCAGGATGGCGCGTTTGCCCTCGACCGAAAATTCGATGATCTTGTCGGCGCCTTCCATCCGCTCCTGCAGGAACTGGCGCTCCTCGATGTCGGCGATGTGCATATATTCGAGGCCGACATTGCCGCAATAATTGGCGCGCAGGATCGCGACGATCTCGCGCACCGTCGCGCGTTCGAGACCGAGCGTGCCGCCAAGCCAGACCGGCCGGTCGAGATCGGCGCCGACGAAGCCGTGATATTCGGGCGTCAGGTCCGCGGGCAGCTCGCGCTGGCTGAGGCCGAGCGGATCGAGGTTCGCGGCGAGATGCCCGCGCACGCGATAGGTGCGGATCAGCATCATCGCGCGGATCGAATCGTCGGCCGCGCGCTCAACCTCGGCGCTCGACAGCGCGGCACCCGCCTTGGCGGCGGCCGCCTTCACCGCGACCTGCATCTGCTGCGGGTCGAGCGCGGCGGTCAGGTCGTCGCTGTCGATCCGGGGCCAGTTCTTCGGCGCCCAGCTCGGGCCGGCCTGCGGCTCGTCGATGTCGAAGCTTTGTCTCTCGAGGTTCATAATCTCACACTCGCAGTGCCCCTGCGAAGGCAGGGGCCCATCTCCTGGGGGTTGTCAAACTAGCGTTTCAAACAAATCCAACCACTCGGGATTGCGCTCCTCGATGCGGCGGATCTTCCACGCCCGGTTCCATTTCTTCATTCGCGCTTCAAACTGCCGGGCGTCGTAGATACTCTCGAATGCCTCGAACCAGACCAGCAGTTTGCAGCCATATTCCTTCGTAAACCCTTCGATCACGCCTTCACGGTGTTGCCACACCCGTTGCGGCAGATCACTCGTCACGCCGATATATATGGTCCCGTTTTTCCGGCTTGCCATGACGTAAACGAAGCCGGGGCGAACCATCCTATTTCCCCCATTCGTGTTCCCCCGCGAAGGCGGGGGCCCATGCGACGCCGCAAATGGGTCCCCGCCTTCGCGGGGACACACGAAAAAAGGATCGCGCAATAATCAGACGCGTTCCTTCAGCACTTCGGCTAGCGTCGTGCCGAGTTCCGACGGGCTCGCCGACACCTTGATGCCGGCGGCTTCCATCGCCGCGATCTTGCTTTCGGCGTCGCCCTTGCCGCCCGACACGATCGCGCCGGCATGGCCCATGCGGCGCCCCGGAGGCGCCGTGCGGCCCGCGATGAAGCCCGCCATCGGCTTCTTACGGCCGCGCTTCGCCTCGTCGATCAGGAACTGGGCGGCCTGCTCTTCGGCGTCGCCGCCGATTTCACCGATCATGATGATCGACTTGGTCGCCTCGTCGGCGAGGAAGAGCTCGAGCACGTCGATGAAATTGGTGCCGTTGACCGGATCGCCGCCGATACCAACCGCGGTCGTCTGACCCAGGCCGACGTTCGAGGTCTGGAACACGGCTTCATAGGTCAGCGTGCCCGAGCGCGAGACGACGCCGACGCTGCCCTTCTTGAAGATGTTCCCGGCATGATGCCATCTTGCACTCTTCGGGGGTCAGCACGCCGGGGCAGTTCGGACCGATCAGGCGCGACTTCGAACCACTGAGGGCGCGCTTCACCTTGACCATGTCGAGCACGGGGATGCCTTCGGTGATCGCGACGATCAGCTCGATCTCGGCATCGATCGCTTCGAGGATCGAGTCCGCAGCGAACGGCGGCGGCACATAGATGACCGACGCGGTCGCGCCCGTCGCATGCTTCGCTTCCTCGACGGTGTTGAACATCGGCAGGCCGATATGCGTCGTGCCGCCCTTGCCCGGCGTCACGCCGCCGACCATCTGCGTGCCATAGGCAAGCGCCTGTTCGGTGTGGAAGGTGCCGGTGGCACCGGTCATCCCTTGCGTGATG
>JACDQN010000361.1 GCA_015657575.1 Sphingopyxis sp. | reverse complement strand
CGAGGGGCTATGCCGAGCGAAGTCGAGGCAGCAGCGTCGCAGGTTCTCGCTTCGCTCGAACAAGCCCCTCGTCTTCGCTCGGGGATGCGGCTGATTGGGATGCAGCGTAAGGAGGGAAACGTCCGCTCCCCACCCCCAAGCAGACATTCGCTTGAGGCGCGGTGAGGCGGCTTCAGTTACCGGGACCGCCCGAGAAGGTTTGCAGCCACCCCAGAACCTCCGACTGCAACCGCACCCGTGCATCCGACCAGCTGTGGTCGGTCGCGACGTGCAGGGTCTTTACCTTCGCGCCGCCGCCATCGCGGATCGCCTTGGCCAGCGCATCGGTTTGCGGCGCGAGGCCGTCGTCGGAGGAGAGGATGAAGAGATTGGTGCTCGTCAGCGCGGGCGCGTTTTTCATCAGGTCGAAGGTGTCGGCGTTGGCGATCAGCTCGTCGGCCATGATTTCGGGCGAGGTATCGGCGAGGGCTTCCTGGCCGTTGGCTTTCATGCCCGCGGCGAGCTGGTCGCGCGGCGCCTGGCCGAAGCGGCCGAGGTTGGCGGCGGAGATCATTGCCGCGCCGATGAGCTGCTTGTCCTTTGCCGCGGTGAGCGCGGTGACCCAGCCGCCCATGCTGTGGCCCATGATGACGAGGCGTTTCGGGTCGATGCGCAGCTTGGCGGCGTTGGCGGGGTCGCGTGCGAAGGCGAGGACGGCGTTCGCATCCTCGAGGTTCTGCATGAAGCGATATTGACCGGGGCTGCCCCACGAGCCGCGATAGTTGAAGGTGACGACGGTCCAGCCAGCGCGGCGCATCGCCTGTGCAAGGTCGAGGCTTTTTTCGTTGCCGGGGAGCCCGTGGCAGAGGACGACCGTCGGGTGCGGGCCGGGACGGCCGGGATATAGACGACGCCGTTGATCTCCACCTTGCCAGTGGGAATATGAACGACCTCCATCGCCGCCGGGTGCGCTTTGTCGGCAGGCGGGTCGGTGTAGATGGCGGCGGGAATTTCGGGGGTTTGCGCGGGCGCGGGCAGGGGGAGCGCCAGCAACGCGGCGGCGATGGCGACGGTCTTGGCGTGCTTCATGTCAGTTCCCTTTGAAAGCGTCGAAGCTGCCGCCGCGGCCGGTGCCTTCGGTAAAGCGTTTCGCGCCTGCGGCGGCACCTTCGCGCAAGGGGACGACGCCGGCGTGCGCTTCGTGCGACAGCGCGCCCTCGATATCGAAATCCCATTGGCGGTAGGCGCTGAGGCGGTCGCTGTTCATGCAGATTTGCGGGAAGGCGGCGATCTGTTTCGCGAGCTCGACCGCAGCCGCGCGCGCGGTGCCGTCGGGCACGACGCGGTCGGCGAGGCCAATGTGGCGGGCTTCGTCGGCGTCGACGGGACGGCCGGTCAGAATCATGTCGAGCGCGCGGCCCTGTCCGACGATCCGCGGCAGCCGGACGGTGCCCCCGTCGATCAGCGGAACGCCCCAGCGGCGGCAATAGACGCCGAACACCGCGCTTTCCGTGGCAACGCGCATGTCGCACCACAGCGCAAGCTCGAGCCCGCCGGCGACGGCATGACCTTCGACCGCGGCGATCACCGGCTTTTCGAGCAACATCCGCGTCGGCCCCATCGGGCCGGGCCCGTCGGGCTCGTAGCGCGACGTGCCGACGGCGCCGAGATCGAAGCCCGCGCAGAAATGGCCTTCGCTGCCGGTGAGGATCGCGACGCGCGCGTCATCGTCCTTCGCGAAGGCGGCAAAGGCTTCGCGCAGCGCGAGCGCGGTGAGGGGATCGACCGCGTTGCGCTTCGCGGGACGGTCGATCGTGACGATCGTCACCGGGCCATCACGGTCGATCAGGACGGTCATATTCTCTCCCCAATGGCCGGCGTTCCGGTGCCGCTTCGGGCTAGCATGATGCGCGGGGCGGGGCAAAAGACTTGAAAGCGGCGCGCGGCTATCTTAAATCGGAATTATGCGGGCCGGGCCCCTCTGGCGTCGGCGGGACATATCCCGCCACGTGATGTCGGACCGCATCGGGTGACACCGATGCTTGCGGCCCTTCCTCCCCTCTTTTTGCGGGGTCCCTGCATCGGAGTCACCTGCTTGATCTCAATCAGGAGGCCCTTTTCGATGACGTACAACCCCAATCTCTATCGCCTGACGCTGCTGCACAGCCAGCTCGACGCGGCCGAGCGGCGCGAGGTGCGCCGGCGCGGCGCCGACCCGTTCCGCCTGCTGCGGTTGAAGACGCTGAAGCTCGCGGTGAAGCGGCGGCTCGCGGCTTTGTCGCGCCGCCCGGCGCTCGCGCTCTGACCTCATGACATAGCGAAACCAAGGCGCTGCCCGGCAAGGGCGGCGCTCTTGGCGCAATCCAGGGAATCATATCATGGAATTTCTGTTTGCCGACTGGCTGGGCACCCCGGCCTGGTTCTGGCTGGCGTTCATCACGCTTGTCGTCGCGCTCACCGCCTTCGACCTCGGCGTCCTCAACAAGGAGGACAGGGAGATGGGGATCGGCGAGAGCCTGAAGCTCTCGGCCTTCTACATCGGTATCGCGCTGGCGTTCGGCGCGTGGATATGGAGCGCCAAGGGCGGCGAGGCCGGGCTGCAATATTACACCGGCTTCTTCATCGAGAAGGCGCTGTCGATCGACAATATCTTCGTCATTTCGCTGATCTTCACGACCTTCGCGATCCCGCCGCGATACCAGTATCGCGCGCTTTTGTGGGGCATCGTCGCGGTAATCGTGCTGCGCGGCATCATGATCGCGGGCGGCGCGGCGCTGGTCACCGAATATGGCTGGGTGCTCTATGTCTTTGCGGCGTTCCTCATATTCACGGGCATCAAGATGCTGTTCGCGAGCGACACGCCGATGGACGTGAAGGGCAATCCGGTCGTCAAATGGCTGTCGCGGCACATTCCGCTGACCGACGATCTGCACGGGCAGAAATTCTTCGTGCGCGTTGCCGATGCGAAGACGGGGAAGCTGGTGCTCGCGGCGACGCCGCTGTTCCTCGCGCTGGTGGTGATCAACCTGGCCGATCTGGTGTTCGCGGTCGACAGCGTGCCCGCGATCTTCGCGATCACGACCGACACCTTCATCGTCTATACGTCGAACATCATGGCGATCCTCGGCCTGCGCGCGCTCTATTTCGCGCTGTCGGCGATGGTGCACCGCTTCCACTATCTCAAATATGCGCTCGCGCTGGTGCTGGTGTTCATCGGGTCGAAGATTTTCGTCGCCGACTTCATCCTCGGCGGTGACAAATTCCCGCCGCTGGTCAGCCTGGGCGTGACCGTCGCGCTGATCGCGGGCGGGATCATCTGGTCGCTGGTGAAGACGCAGGACGAACCGAAGATACTGCCACCGGCGTAATCCGCAACTGGAGGGGCGGGCGGAAAACCGCCCGTTCCTTCAGACCGCGAGGACGAGCGTGTCGATCTCGGTCGGCGGGGCGGGTTCGAAGCTCGGCAGCGGTTCGAATTCCTCGTCGCGCACTTCGGCGGCGCCGAGACCGTCGAGCTTGAACTGGCCGAGACGCGGTTCCTCGTCCGAGCGCCAATTCTTGTTGAGGTTGAGGGCGCCGACGAACAGGTCGCCGCGGCGCTCGAACATCAGATGCGGAGCGAGCGTAAGCTCGGCGCCGTTGTAGAGCGCGGTGATCGTGCGGCGTCGCGCGATCGCTTCCATGAATTTCAGTCTGGTGTCGTTCATCGGGAGAGCCATGGGAGAGAAAGCTGTATTGTGCGTCGCAGCATAATGCACGCGAGGGCCCGCGTGGCAAGGCTTATACGTAGTCATTCGCAACGAAAATGCCCGCCGGAGGTCTTTCGACTTCCGACGGGCAGGCTTTCCTCCCCAGGAAAGATCGGGAGGCGCGGGACGTTGGGTCGCAAGGCGTCCCGCGCCAAGTGGGGTGACGCGAGGGGTTGCAACGGGCCCCTCGCGCCGAACTCGTGTCAGGGGGCGAACCGGTTCCCCCCGCGGCTTTTAGGCGGCGAACTGGTTCATCGTATTGTCCTTGCCTGCGGCCTTGAGGGCCGCTTCGCCGGCGAAATATTCCTTGTGGTCGTCGCCGATGTCGCTTCCGCTCATATTCTGGTGCTTCACACAGGCGATGCCCTGGCGGATCTCGGCGCGCTGGACGCCCTTGACGTAGCCGAGCATCGCTTCGTCGCCGAAATATTCCTTGGCGAGATTGTCGGTGCTGAGCGCCGCGGTGTGGTAGGTGGGCAGCGTGATGAGGTGGTGGAAGATGCCCGCCCGCTTCGCCGCGTCGCGCTGGAAGGTGCGGATGCGGTTGTCGGCTTCTTCGCCCAGCGGCGTCGCGTCATAATCGGCGCTCATCAGCTTGGCGCGGTCATAGGCGGTGACGTCCTTGCCTTCCTTCTCCCAGGCGTCGAACACCTGCCTGGCGGAAGTTGAGCGTCCAGTTGAAGCTCGGCGAATTATTGTACGCGAGCTTCGCATTGGGGACGACTTCGCGGATGCGGTCGACCATGCCGG
>JACDQN010000360.1 GCA_015657575.1 Sphingopyxis sp. | reverse complement strand
CCAGCTTGTCGATCTCGTCGAGCAGGAACAGCGGGTTCATCGTCCCCGCCTTTTTCAGGTTGGTGACGATCTTGCCCGGCAGCGAGCCAATGTAAGTACGGCGATGGCCGCGAATCTCGGCCTCGTCGCGCACACCGCCCAGCGACTGGCGGGTGAACTCGCGCCCGGTCGCCTTGGCGATCGACTTGCCGAGCGAAGTCTTGCCGACGCCCGGCGGGCCGACGAGGCAAAGGATCGGCCCCTTCAACTTGTTGGTGCGCGCCTGGACGGCGAGATATTCGACGATCCGGTCCTTGACCTTTTCGAGCGCATAATGGTCGTCGTCGAGCACCGCCTGCGCGGTCGCAATATCCTTCTTGAGCTTCGACTTCTTGCCCCAGGGCAGGCCGATCAGCGTGTCGAGATAGTTGCGCACGACGGTTGCCTCGGCCGACATCGGCGCCATGGCGCGCAGCTTCTTGAGCTCCGCATTCGCCTTGGCCTTGGCTTCCTTCGACATTTTGAGCGCGTCGATCTTGATCTGCAGCTCGGCCAGGTCGTCGCCGCCTTCGCCATTGTCGTTGCCGAGCTCGCGCTGGATCGCCTTCAGCTGTTCGTTCAGATAATATTCGCGCTGGCTCTTTTCCATCTGGCGCTTCACGCGGCCGCGGATCTTCTTTTCGACCTGCAGCACGCCGAGTTCGCCCTCCATGAAGGCAAAGACCATTTCGAGCCGTTTCGACGGAGCGTCCTCGACCAGCAGCGCCTGCTTGTCGGACACCTTGATGTTGAGGTTGCCCGCGACCGAGTCGGCCAGGCGCGAAGCGTCGTCGATCTGCGACAGCTGCACTGCAGTCTCCGCCGGCATCTTCTTGTTGAGCTTCGCATAGCTTTCGAACTGGTCGACGACAGAACGCATCAGCGCCGCGGTATCGACGCTGTCGTCGGTGGTGTCGGCGATCGGCTTTACATGCGCGACAACGACCTTGTCCTGCGTTTCGAGCGCGGTCAGCTTGGCGCGTTCCTTGCCCTCGACGAGCACGCGGACGGTGCCGTCGGGCAGCTTAAGCAGTTGCAAAACAGTGGCGATCACGCCGACGTCGTACAGGTCGTCGCGCACCGGGTCGTCCTCGCCCGGATCGAGCTGCGCCACGAGAAAGATTTCCTTGTCGGATTCCATCGCCGCTTCGAGCGCGGCGACCGAGCGGTCGCGGCCGACGAATAGCGGCACGATCATGTGCGGGAAGACGACGATGTCACGCAGCGGCAGAAGAGGGTAGGTTTGCGTCATTACGGCTCCTGAGCGGGCCCCGGCTTCGGCGGCGCCGCCCTTCTTATAGGGACTTCATCGCTAATATGGCGTAACTTGCCAGTGGTTCAATGACGCAGTGCTGAACAGGCAGCGCAATCCACCCTGTCGCGAAGCGACGGGGAGGTGGCAGCGCGAAGCGCTGACGGAGGGGCCATGGCGCGAGGTTTCGGCCCCTCCACCACGCCCTTCGGGCGCGGTCCCCCTCCCCAT
>JACDQN010000039.1 GCA_015657575.1 Sphingopyxis sp. | reverse complement strand
TGCCGATCATGCCCAAGGGCCGCTACAAGATCATGCTCGAGCATATGCCGCGCGTCGGCAGCATGGGCCTCGACATGATGCTGCGCACCTGCACCATCCAGACCAACCTCGACTATGCGTCAGAGGCCGACATGGTGCAGAAGTTTCGCGTGTCGCTGGCGCTGCAACCGCTCGCCACCGCGCTGTTCGCCAGCTCGCCGTTCACCGAAGGCAAGCCCAACGGCTATATGTCGTACCGCAGCCATATCTGGACCGACACCGATCCCGCGCGCACCGGCATGCTGCCCTTCGTGTTCGAACAGGGCTTCGGATACGAACGCTA
The DNA here is from genome assembly GCA_015657575.1 of Sphingopyxis sp. Classification (GTDB taxonomy): domain Bacteria; phylum Pseudomonadota; class Alphaproteobacteria; order Sphingomonadales; family Sphingomonadaceae; genus Sphingopyxis. Next base: position 3,768 of record JACDQN010000039.1, on the reverse strand, counting down.
TGTCGACTATATGCTCGACGTTCCGATGTATTTCGTCTTCCGCGATGGAAAATATATCGACGCCGCGGGACAGAGCTTCCGCGACTTCCTCAAGGGCGAACTGCCCGCGCTGCCCGGCGAGAAGCCGCGCCTCTCCGACTGGAACGACCATCTCTCGACCGCCTTCCCCGAAGTGCGTTTGAAGAGCTTCCTCGAAATGCGCGGCGCCGACGGCGGGCCGTGGAACCGCATCTGCGCGCTCCCTGCACTGTGGGTCGGCCTGCTCTACGATCAAGGCGCGCTCGATGCCGCCTGGGATCTCGTCAAGGGCTGGAGCATCGCGGACCAGCAGGCGCTCCGCGACGCGGTCCCCAGCGAGGGGCTCGACGCCCCCGCCCCTGGCGGCGGCACCGTCGGCGAGCTCGCCCACCGCGTGCTCGACATCGCCGCCGCAGGGCTTGCCGCGCGCGGCGAGGTCAATTCGATGGGCGACAATGAAGTCGGTTTCCTCGAGCCGCTGCGCCGCATCGCCAGGAGCGGCAAGTCGCCCGCGCACGACCTGCTCGACCGCTACGAAGGTCCGTGGAATCACGACCTCTCGAAAATCTACGACGAATTGAGCTTCTGACCGCCGCCGTCAGGCGGCAGGTGCGGTTCCGGGCCGCAGATAGGCCAGCATGTAACCGACATAATCGCCCTTGCCGAGCGGCACGCCCATGTGGCGAAGCACGGCATAGGCTGCGACGAGGTGAAAGTAGAATTGCGGCTGCGCCCAGTCGCGGACATAGGTTTCGGCGGTCATGTCGAACGCCATGCCGTTGGGCAGGTCGAAGCCGACCGGACGCCCGGGATCGCCATCGATCGCCGCCGCATCGACGGTATCGAGCCACGCCAGCGTTTGCGCAATCTGCGCCTGCAGCCCCGCAAAGTCGGTCGCGTCGTCGGTCAGCGCCGGCGCGCCGGGCGCGCCGAGCCGGGTCGATGCCTGCATCGCCTGCGAGCAGGAGAAACGCACCTGCGCGGCGAGCGGGAACATGTCGGGCGCGAGGCGCGAGGCGATGAACTGCAATTCGCCGACGCCATTCTCCCCACCCCAGACCAGCGCCTTGTCGAGCTGCGCCGACAGCGCGCGGAGGCCGTTGCGATAAGCGGGTATCGTGAAATCATAGAGCATCGTCGCATCCTTTGCAGGGTAGGTCAGGCGGGGGACAGCTTGTCCTGGAACTGAAGCCGCGCGAGGCGGGCATAGAGGCCGTCGGCGGCGACCAGATCGTCGTGGCACCCCTCCTCGACGATGCGCCCTTCGTCCATCACGACGATGCGGTCGGCGGCGCGGACGGTCGCCAGGCGATGGGCGATAACCACGGTGGTGCGGTCGTGCATCAGCGTTTCGAGCGCATCCTGCACCAGCTTTTCGGATTCGGCGTCGAGCGCCGAGGTCGCTTCGTCGAGCAGCAGCAGCGGCGCGCGGCGGAGCAGCGCGCGCGCGATCGCGACGCGCTGGCGCTGGCCGCCCGACAGGCGCGCGCCGCCCTCTCCCATATAGGTGTCGAGCCCGTCGGGAAGCTTGCGCAGGAACTCCTCGGCATTGGCGGCGCGCGCGGCGTCCCACAGCTCGTCGTCGCTCGCATTCCAATTGCCGTAGCGCAGATTGTCGCGCGCCGAGGCGGCAAAGATCACCGTTTCCTGCGGCACCATCGCGATGCGCGCGCGGATGTCGGCGGGGTCGGCGGCGGTCAGCGGCACGCCGTCGAGCAGGATCTCGCCGCCCTGCGGATCGTAGAAACGCTCGGCGAGCTGGAAGAGCGTCGACTTGCCCGCGCCCGAGGGGCCGACGATCGCGACGGTCTCGCGCGGGCGGATCGCGAGGCTGAAGTCATGGAGCGCCGGCGCGTCGGGTCGCGTCGGATAGCGGAATTCGACATGCGCGAATTCCAGCGTGCCGACCGGCGGCTCGGGAAAGGGGCGCGGCCGCGCGGGCGGCGCGATGCTCGGTTCGGCGTTGAGCAGTTCGCTCAAACGCTCGGCGGCGCCCGCGGCGCGCAGCAGGTCGCCATAGACTTCGGTGAGCGCGCCGAAGGCACCCGCGACGAGCCCGCCGGTGAGCACGAAAGCCGCGATCGTACCGCCGGTAATGGTCCCCGCGGCGACGCCGGCGGCACCATACCAGAGCAAAGTCGTGATCGCACCGAAGAGCAGCCCGATGACGATCGCGGTCATCACGGCGCGCAGGCGGATACGGCGTTTCGCCGTCGCGAAATTATTCTCGACCGCGAGCGTGAAGCGCTCGGCTTCGCGGCTTTCCTGTCCGAAGGCCTGGACGATCTTCATCGCGCCGAGCTGTTCCGATGTGGTCGCGCCGATGTCGGCGACGCGGTCCTGGCTCGATCGCGAGACATTCTGCAGTTTCCGGCCGAGCAGCACGATCGGCATGATGATCACCGGAATCCCGATCAATATGCCGCCGGTCAGCTTGGGCGAGAGCGAAAAGAGATAGGCGATGCCGCCGATCCCCATCACCATGTTGCGCAGCGCGACCGAGACGGTGGTGCCGACGACCTGTTCGATGATCGTCGTGTCCGATGTCATGCGCGAGGCGATTTCGGACGGGCGGTTTTCCTCGAAGAAGCCGGGCGCGAGGCGGAGCAGATTCTTCTGCACCGCCTGACGGATATCGGCGACGGTGCGCTCGCCGAGCCAGCTCACGAAATAGAAGCGCAGCGCCGTCGCGACCGCGAGCACGACGACGATCACATAGAAGAAACGGAAATGCGGGCTGACGTCGCCGCCGCCGGCGACGAACCCCGAATCGATCATTTCCTTGAACTGATAGGGGATCGCAAGCGTCGCGAGCGCCGCGATACCGAGCGCCACCGCGGCGACGATCAGCTGCACGGGATAGTTGCTCGCATAATGCCAGATCATGCGCAGGCTGCCGAGCTTGCGGCGCGGCGGCGCGTCCTTGTCGGCTGCGACGGATAGGGCGGATTGATCGGATGTGGTCGCCATCGCGCACGGCCCTAGCAGCCGCGATGATGCGGCTCAACGATACAGAATGGCGCTGCGCTTCAAGCGCTTTGAAGGCGCCGCTAAGCAATGGGCTCCGGAATGAAGCGCATTCGGGCCGGGAGCGGCCATGTGGCAGATTGGCTGTAAACGACAGGAGGGGGGGGATTCCAGATCTCTAAATCTCGTCATCCTGAACTTGTTTCAGGATCCATGGCCTGAGCTCAAATATGACGCTGCGCCGAAGGAATAGGCAGACCATGTATCCTGAAACAGCGAGGCCATCGCCGCAGCCAGGATGACGATGCCATGAATGTCGCCTTCCACCCGCTCGCATCCATATTTCCTCCCCGCCGCAGCACCCCGACAATTTTGATGCATTGCACAATGAGACGGAAGCCCTAGACTGCCCCCAACGAACAGGCGCCCCCAGAGCGCCGCGACACGCAAGGATCGACCGACTATGCTGTATCACGCCTTTGAAATGCAGAAGAGCTGGCTCGCGGGCGCCAGCGCGCTCGCCACGGCAGGCGCGCAGGTGATGCAGCATCCCGCCAACCCGCTCGGCTATTTCGGCGGCAGTCCGATGTTCGCCTCCGCGCTCGAAGTCTTCGCGCACGCCGCCGCCCCGCGCGGCAAGCCGGGGTTCGATCTGTACGAGACGATCGTCGACGGCGAAACCGTCCGCGTCACCGAAAAGGTCGAGGCACGCAAACCCTTCGGCCAGCTCAAGCATTTCCGGCACAAGGGCCAGCGAGGGTCAAGCCCAAGCTGCTGATCGTC
>JACDQN010000359.1 GCA_015657575.1 Sphingopyxis sp. | reverse complement strand
GCCAGGCCTGGTGATGACGCCCGGCGTCGGCGGCCTTCCTGGAACGACGTTCCGCGGCCTGGGTTCCAACACCGCGATCTTCAGCCTTGAATCGTCCGTCGCGCAATATGTCGACGGTATCTACCTCGGCCACGCCCGCAACTATGTCTCGCCCTTCTATGACGTCGACCGGGTCGAAATGATCAAGGGTACTCAGTCGACGCTGCTGGGCAAGAACACCAGCCTGGGCGCCATCAGCATCGTCAACAAGCGCCCGACCGACGAGTTCGGCTATACGCTCCGTTTCGTGCACAGCTTCACGATCGACGGCAATCGGGCAGAAGGCGCCGTTAACATCCCGCTTTCCGACACGGTGCAGCTGCGCGCCGCGGCCTTTGCGTCGCAGGAAGAAGGGTTCATGTACAATGACTTCAAGGACCGTAGCGAGCCGCGGCTTACCGACCTGTCGGGACGCCTCAGCTTGGCCTTCCAACCCACCGAAACGATCGACGCAACACTGATTTATCAACATGATCGCCGGCGCAGCCGCGGACAGGTGATCCAGGTACTGACGGATCCGGGCGGCGTGATTGCCGCGCGCGGCGTCGCCATCGGGCGTCCCGTCAATGTCGTCGCCGATCGCATCAACAGCGCCGGTTCGGATCCGCTGGGCGGCACCATCGCCGGACCCGATACGATGGACGATCAGGACACCAATCGCCTGAACGCCATCGTCAATTTCGAGATTGGCGATCACACGCTGACCAGCCAGACTTCCTATGTCCGCTGGGACACACCGCGCGTCACCGACCTGGATTTCACCGCCGCCAATCTGTTCAACCTGGTCGATCGCGAACGCGACCGGATCTTTGCGCAGGAGCTTCGCATCGCGTCGCCGGGCGGCGGCACGCTGCAATATCTCGCGGGCGTCTATTTCTATAAGAACAAATATATCTATGACCGCACGTTCGGCAGCTCGCCAAGCAACACCGTCGGCTTTCCGTTCACGGGCGTCTCCACCGGCCAGGCCGTGCAGAAAACGCAGACCATATCGGCGTTCGTATCGGCAACGGTCGAACTGCTCGACGGCCTGAAGGTCAGCGGCGGCGCGCGCTACACCCGCGAGAAAAAGGAAGGCACTTTCTTCCGCAACTCGACAGGCGCGCTGGCGGGCCCCTTCCCGACCCTCGCGTTCGCGACCTATACGCCCAAGATCACCCATCCGCTCGATTATGATTTCGGGCTGCAGTACAAGCCGAACGAAGACCTGCTATTCTATGCGAGCCATTCGAAGGGCAGCAAGAGTGGCGGCTTCCAGGATTTCCCGACGACGATCGCCGGCGCGCCCTATTCGCCCGAAACCGCTTATTCGACCGAACTGGGCATGAAGTGGAACCTGCGCGGAGGCAATTACGTCACCGCTGCGGTGTTCAACACGCTCGTGAAGGATTTCCAGACCGGCTACACCAGCGCGGTCGGCAATCCCGCCGTGTCGCAGACTGTCATCGGGAACTCCGACATCCGCTCGCGCGGCTTCGAAGCCAATGGCGCCTTCCGGCCGCTGCCCAACCTGAAGCTCAACGCCAGCATCGTCTATGCGAAGGGCATCTTCCTCGACGATTTCCCCGTCGCGACGGCCGCCGTCGCCCGCAAGGGCGACCCCCTTACGCGCGCGCCGCGCTGGTCAGGACAGGTAGGGATCGATTATGACAAGGATGTCGGCGGCGGCCTCAACGTTTTTGCCGGCGCATCGGTCGACTGGGCGAGCACGGCGCTTCACCAATTCATCGTGCCGCAACCCGATGCCCCGAAGCTCGAGAAGCATCAGCTGTTCGATGCGAAAATCGGTATCCGGGACGAAGACGATGGCTGGGAGTTCGCCGTCATCGGCACCAACCTGACCGACAAGCGCTATGCCGTCTTCGCGACCTCCGTATCGGCTGGCGGCACGGGCGTCGGCAATCGCGCCTTCTATGGTGCGATCAACCGGCCGCGCGTCATCGCGCTGCAGTTTACGCTGAAACATTGACCGGCGGGCGGTCGTCCGCCTGTCCCCTGCAAAACGGAAGGCCGGGCGCAAGCGTCCGGCCTTCGCTTTTGGCGCCATCGGAGTAGAAAGCATGCGCCGATATGCTATCGGCGGGACGACATCGTTTCGGGCACGGAAAATGGGGCGGCAATGAGCAGAGGAAAGGCCAGGACAGAGGACGGCTCCGCGCGCGAGCGGCCTCGCCTCACCTATTATATCAAGGCGGCGGAGACGGTTCAGCGCGCGCGGACGGAGCCGCATCTGAAGGCGATCGGCGTAACATATGTGCAGTTCGCCCTGATGCGCTCGATCTCCAGGGCGTCGAAAATGTCGGCCGCCGAACTTGCACGCAGGATCGGAATCACCCCGCAATCTGTTGGCGAGGTCATCGCTGCCCTGCTCCGCAAAAACTATATCTCGCGGACCGAAGACGATGCGACGCGGCGCATTCTGCGTCTGTCGCTGCTCCCCGCCGGCGAAGCGGTTCTCGCCAAGGCCGAAGTCATGCTCGATGCGATAGAGGCCGAATGGACGAAAGATATCGATCCCGCCGCGCTTCGTGAGGCAAAGGCGGTACTTGGTCATCTTATCGATCGCTCCCACGATCCCTTTCCCGCCGATCACGTGTTCGAATAGCCGGAAAAGCTTGCCCAACACGCCTCTCCACTATATGTAAGGATGCCTTATATATAGTGGAGAGGCGTTGATATGAACAGGGTCGAAACCGAGCGGCCAAAGCTGGCGGATCACAGGACGCCCTTCATCTTCAACGAATGGTATGTCGCCGCGCTGTCGAGCGAAGTGACGCGCGACCTGATGGCGCGCACCTTCCTCAGTCGGAGCGTCCTTTTGTATCGGAAGCTCGACGGCAGCGTCGCGGCGATCCGCAACCGCTGTCCGCACCGGTCCTTCCCCTTGGCGCATGGCACGCTGGATGGCGACGACGTCATCTGCGGCTATCACGGCCTCAAATTCGGGTCGTCGGGCCGGTGCATCGAGGTGCCATCGCAGGACTCGGTCCCGGCGGCGATGAAGGTTCAGGCCTTTCCGATCGTCGAGCGGCCGCCCTTCGTTTGGATCTGGATGGGTGACCCAGCGCTGGCGGATCCAGCGGCGATCCCCGACCATCATTGGCTTTCGGCGCCCGACTATGCCGCGTACAGCGGCTATCTGCACTGCAAGTCGAATTACATCCGGCTGCACGAGAATGTCCTCGACCTCACCCATTTTCCCTATGTCCATGGCGAGGCGACGGGCGGGCTCGACTATATCAGCGCGCCGACGGTGATCCGCACGGAAGGCGACAGCGTGTCGATCACGCGCCGGCTCAAGGACGGCCGGTCAACACAGGCTATGGACGGATGATCGGCAACGAGGGGCATCGCGTCAACCGCACGTCCGAATCCTGGTTCAAGACCCCCGCCTTTCACATCGCCCACGCGACGATCGAGGATCTGGAGGGCGGGGTCGATGGGCGCAACGTCTTCAACATGAAGATCATCCATTGCTTCACGCCGGAGACGCCGCACAGCTCGCACTATATGTTCGCGAGCGCGCGCGATGTCCGTATTGACGATGCCGAGCTGACGCGGATGAGCTTCGAGCGGTCGCGCTCGACCTTCCTGGAGGACGATGCCGCGCTCGAACTGGTCGAGAACTGCTGGAAGCATGAAGACAGCTCGGACTATGAGGAATTGAGCGTGCTCGGCGACCGCGCTGGCCTTCAGATGCGGCTGATCATCAGTCGGCGATCGGCAGCAGAGGAACGCGCCCGGGTCGGAAACATGCGCGCAGCCACGGCCCGGAACCAGGCAATCGCCGCGGCAGCGGACTGACCGGCGCAAGAAAGGCCGGGATTGCGATCCCGGCCTTTCGGCAGACGCGCAAGGCGGCTGCTCCCCCTTATAGAGGCGCGCGCAGGACGATCACTCCGCGCTCACCAGCTTGTCGAGCATCAATCGTGCGCGGACGCCGCCCGAATCCACCTTGAAGGCTCGCAGCTTGCGATCCGGGCAATGGTCGATCATGCGCTGCTGCGCCTCCAGTACCTCGACATCCTCCAGGAATACGGCGCCTTGACGCTGCGTCATTTCGGCAAACAACGCTTCATTATCGATATCGCGCGTTCGGGCGCTTCCCCAAAAATAATGGCAGGTCCGATCGGTTTCGGGCGTGATGAAGTCGAGCACGAAGCTGCGGATTTCGGCCGCATCATGGTCCTCGAGTGTCAGCCCCTCGGCAACGGGCGCAACGCCGACGTCGATGATCACGCCTGCCGGCGGCAGATAATAGCAGATCTGCCAGCGATCGACATTTCCGGCATAGTCGCCAAGGCTGAGCTTGTAGAGCGGCGGGGGCGTGACGTCGGGCATCCACCGTGACGTGATCACGCGCGCATCCTCCACGCGCGTCTCGATCGGGAAATCGTGCAGTTCCTTCTGCCCCACCGACGTCGAGTGGACATAGGTTTCGTGCGACAGGTCCATCAGATTATCGATGATGAGTCGGTAGTCGCACTTCACATGATAGGTCCCGCCGCCGACGCGCCACCCCTCGGCCTCGTTCATCCAGAGATTCGGAAGTCTGGCGGGGTCGGCGAGCGCCTGATCGCCGATCCACACCCAGATGAAACCATAACGCTCGGTCACCGCATAGGGCGGGACCTTGACGGCGGCATTGGGAGCATCGCCGCCCGGCATCTCCCGGCAGCGCCCACCGGAATCGAGGAGCAGGCCATGATATCGGCAGCGAATGTCATCGCCCTCGACAAGCCCCATCGACAAGGGGAGGAGACGGTGCGGGCAGATATCTTCAAGAGCGACGACCTCCCCCGACATCATACGGTACAGGACAACCGGCTCGTTACAGATGATCCGCCCGAGCGGCTCGCGCCCGACATCGGCCGACCAAGCCGCGACATACCATTGGTTCCGCGCAAAATGCACCCGGCCTCTCCCTCATCATCCCGAATCACACCTTATAACAGGTGCCCTTATATACGGGGTGCAAGTGGTTTGCGAGGCCCATCTCGGACGAAATGATCGGACGCTAAAAGACTTTGAGGTCGACCCCGCCCACGACTGTGCCGCCGAAGGTTTCGCGCACCTGCGCCTCAACGACCGAGGTATCGAGGCTGGTGGGCGCTGACGGGCTCGAACCGCCGACCCTCTCGGTGTAAACGAGATGCTCTACCAACTGAGCTAAGCGCCCCACAGCATGGGATGCGCGCCCCTGCCACAGCTGGCCCGTGCTGGCAAGTCGCACCCGCCGCCGCGGTCAGTCGATAATTTCCACCTCGATGTGCTTCCATTGTTCGGCGAGCCGCCCGGCCCAAAGTTCATAAGGCCAGGGGATCACCGCATTGTCGAACCAGAAAAGCCGCTCTCCCGCGAGGTCGTAGAGATGCACCTCATCATCGCTCTCGTCGCCGCGTACGATGCGGATTCGCGAGATCCGCGAGGGGTGGATGCACCCTTCGTCGCCCCCGCTCGCGCCGATCCGCCGCTGCCACCAGACGAGGTCGCCGGTCGCGGGATCGACGAAGCTGCCGCGGTTCGGATTGGCGAGCATGTTGAGCCCGGCCGCCAACGCAACAAACGCCCCCAGCCCCTGCGCGAGCGGCACCAGCCACGGCGCGCATTCGCGCCCGTCCTCGCTGCAATTGCTGGCGGGATCGATCGTCGAACCGGCCCAGAAGAAGAATAGGCCGAAGACGAGAAGCAGCCACATCCGAAAGTCGGTGCGCGCGCTGCGCCGATAGGCGGGGATACCGGAACCGGTCATGGCCGCACCATAGCCTGAGGCGGTCAACAGCCCGCTAACGCCGTAGCCGCTTCGCGAAGCGGCGGGAGGACGCGGATTGCTCGCCGCGCGCCGACCCCGATCGGGGATTGCTTCGCAAGCTTTTGCGGGCTTAAACCTCTAGCCGAGCCCTGTCCCCCTGCGGCACATCGCGTAGGCAATGAAACATTTTGTTGGCGTTTCAGCGCATAAGGCAATTTGGCGCCTCCCCGCGAATCGGTCGTGGGCGCGGCGCAGCGGATTTTCGACCGACGCATGAAGCCCGAACTGTCCCTCACCGCCCGCTCGGCGTGGCTCGATCCGGCGCCGGAGAAACCGGCGGGGCCGGGGCGCAATTTCTGGGCAGCGCTCGCGGCGGTCGTGATCGTCGCGGTCCTCGCGCTTGCGCTGTCGAGCGGGCAGCTGCGCGCGCCCGTGGCGTTCGGCCCTTACAGCGTCTCGGTGCCGGTCGATTTCCGCCCCTATGATCCGGAACGCTGGGCGATCATGAATTCGGACAGCTATGCCGACGCGCTGAAGATCGACCCGACGCTGCCCGATCCCGGAAGCGTCGGCTATGCCGACGCCACCGCGCTGCCCCCCGTCGACCCCGCAACGCTGCGCGACGAGGCTTTCGTCGGCCCGCCGGCCAAAAGCTATGCCTTCCGCGGCGTCACCGCGCTCGACCGCGAGCGCGCGCATTACTGCCTGACCGCCGCCATCTATTATGAGGCGGCGTCGGAAAGCGACGACGGGATGCGCGGCGTCGCGCAGACCGTGCTCAACCGCGTCCGCCACCCGAGCTTTCCGAACACCGTTTGCGGCGTCGTCTTCCAGGGGTCGCAGCGCGCGGGCGTGTGCCAGTTCACCTTCAGCTGCGACGGCGCGATGGCGCGCGCGCCGAGCAAGCCCAACTGGCTGCGCGCGAGCCGCATCGCCTCGGCGGCGCTCGGCGGTTACGTTTTCCCGAAGGTCGGGCTGGCCACCCATTATCACACGACAGCGATCTGGCCGCGCTGGGGCAAGAGCCTGGTGATGACCAATATCGTCGGCGCGCATATTTTTCACCGCTGGCGCGGCCGCTGGGGCATGCCGACGCTTTCCGCGCACCCTATCTCGGCCGCGAGCCGATACCGGGCCCCTATCTGCCGTTGGCGCAGCAGCTTGCGATCCTGAAGGGTCAGGGTGTCGCGCCCGGCGCGGGGCCGGTCCCCGGACTCGCAGGGCCTGCCGCACCGCTGCCGGACGTCGCCCCGGCCCCGTTGCCGGGAACGATGAACGCACCGGTCGCGGTGGCGCCCGCTGCCCCCACTGCGACGCCCGCGCCGAGCTATACCGATCCGCGCCTCAACCAGTCGGGCCAGATCAAGGAAGAATTCAGCAAGAGCGGAGAGTGGATTCGCTGACCGCTCTGTCCTAAGCCTTCCGATATAGCGTCACCCCGGCGAAGGCTGGGGTTTCACCGTCGAGATCCCGGCCTTCGCCGGAATGACGGTCGGCTCGGGAGGTGTGGCATGGGACATGTTAAAGGCATCGGCGGCCTCTTCTTCCGCTCGAAAGACCCCGAGAAGCTGAGCGCCTGGTACCGCGAACGCCTGGGCGTCGGCGGCGGTTGCAGCGCCGACGACAGCGTGCCGCCGAACGAATGGGTCTGGAACGTCACTGCCGGGCCGCTGGTCTTTGCACCGTTCAAGGCCGACACCGACTATTTCGCGGCCGACCGCCAGTTCATGATCAACCTGCGCGTCGACGATCTCGACGCGGTGCTCGCGCCGTTTCGCGAGGCGGGCGACGAGGTGATCACCAAGGATGAGTGGGACGACCCGGCGGTCGGCCGCTTCGCGCGCGTCCACGACCCCGAAGGCAATCCCATCGAACTGTGGGAGCCGCCGAAGGGTTAAATTGTGTGGAAGCCCGTTCGCATCGAGCGAAGTCGAGATGCCCATCGGGGCGACGCCAGGCCGAGGGGTGTCTCGACTTCGCTCGACGCGAGCGGAATCGGGTAAAGGCTCTTAGCGCCCCTGGCTGCGCCAGCGCTTGACGACGCGTTCGAGGATTTCGGCCTCGCCGCCCGTTTCCTTCCACAATTTTGAGAAGAGCGGATCGCTCGACGCCGGGCGCTTGTCCTCTTCGAGCGTGTCGAGGAAGACGCGGATCGGAATCGACACGCCCTCGCCGCAGATGAT
>JACDQN010000358.1 GCA_015657575.1 Sphingopyxis sp. | reverse complement strand
CCCCCGACCCCTCCCGCAAGCGGGAGGGGAGATCAACGACAGCTTCCCACCCCAAAACCGCCGCGAACCTATTCCTTCTCGCCGACCTCGATCAACCCGTGCCCGACGCTGACCCGCTCGTCGAAGACGAAGCAGCTGCCGTGCCAGCGGCTCTCTTCGGCGGGCACCTGCTCAAGATAGGCGAGGATGCCGCCCTTGAGGTGCACGACATCCTCGACGCCTTCGTGGCGCAGGAAGGCCGTCGATTTCTCGCAGCGGATGCCGCCGGTGCAGAACATCGCGATGCGCTTGCCCGCGAAACGCTCGGCGTTGGCGCGCCACCAGTCGGGGAAGTCGCCAAAGCTCTTCGTCTCGGGGTCGATCGCGCCCGCGAAGCTGCCATAACCGACCTCGAAACCGTTGCGCGTGTCGATCAGCACCGTATCGGGATCATCGACCACGGCGTTCCAGTCGGCGGGATCGACATAGGGCGCGGCGTCGCGGGCGGCGTCGAGTCCCGGTACTTTCAGCGTCACGATTTCTTTTTTTAGCCGCACCTTGAGCCGCTGGAACGGCATCTCGGCGGCGGTCGAATATTTGACGTCGAGCTCGGCGCAGCCGGGCAGCGCGCGGATATGCGCGATCACCGCGGCGATGCCGGCCTCGCTGCCCGCGATCGTCCCGTTCACGCCCTCGCGCGCGAGCAGCAGCGTACCCTTGACGCCCTCGGCGGCGCAAAGGTCGAACAGAGGCTGACGCAAAACGGCGGGATCGTCGAACGGCGCGAAGCGGTAAAGGGCGGCAACCTGGAACATCGGCGCGCCATGTAGGCGCGATTGCGCCTCAACGGAAGGGATCGTGCCGCCCGGTCGCGTAATGCGCCATCGCCATCGTCGTCCATTGCGCGTTGACGCGGATGCAGCTGGGGAAGACGCTCGCGTCGGTCACCAGCACATTGGTCGTACCATGGACGCGGCATTCGGGATCGACGATGCCATATTGCGGATCTTCGTTGATCGCATTGCCGCCGTGCGGGTGGCTGCTCGACAGCGTCACATCGTCCTGTTCACGGATCGCATCACGGAAAAAGGCATCGATATCCATGCCCGGCGTCACCTTCTGCCCCTTTGCCAGCGCCGGATAGCATTCGATCGCCCCCGCCGCGAAATGCACTTTGGTCAGCGTCGCCATCGCGCGGCGCAACATCGGCAGATCGTCCTGCACATCGAGCTGGAAGCGAAGCTTGCCGTCGACGATCTGTCCGCGCCGGTCGGCGGGGAAAAGAATGCCCGCCGAGTGGACGCGGCCGAAATTCTTCATGCGCTGCGAATGGTCGCCGAACCAGCCGGGCATCAGCGAGGCCATCGACATCGGCGGCTGGAAATGGCTTTCGAGCAGGAAGTCGGCACAGTCGACATAGCTCGTCATCTGATCCTCATCCCAAGCATTGCCGCCGGCGCCATCGGGCATCAGCGCGACGACGGGCGAGGCGACGTTGAGCGAGACCTGATAGCCGGTGCCCGAAATATCGCTGCGGTCGAGCAGCTTGGACGAAGCGATCGTGCCGCAGGCGACGACGACCCCGACGCGCGTGCGCACCAGCTTTTTCGACCCGTCGGGCAGGATCAGTTTCACCGCCTCGGCTTCGCGCCGCCCGTCGATCGCGGTCTGCCAGAGGATTTCCTCGGCCTTCGTCCCCGGCAGGATGCGCGCATGATGCTCGCGGCACGCCTCGGGCAGATAGGTCTGCGCGATCCCCATGCGCCGCCCATAGGGGCAGCCCGAATTGCAATAGCCGCAATAGGCGCAGGCATTGTCGGTCTGCGGCGGTCCGAAATTCTTGGCGAACCAGTCGGCGGGCGCGCGCCGGTCGCGCGGGTCGGTCGAGGTCGCGGCATAGGCGCGCCAGCCGTTGATCAGGTGCGTGCCGTTATGACGGCCGCTGCGCGGTTCGGCCTTGCCGATCTTCAGCTTGTCGCGCACCGCGTCATAGCTTTTGTGGAAATCGATTTCGTCGATCGGCGCGCCGATGCTCCGCCATTTGGCGAGCACGTCCTGCGCATCGGGGTGGGTACGGCCGTCCTCCTTCACGCGCAGGCAGATGCCGTTGTTGATCGTCGACGACCCGCCGACGCAGCGCCCCTGGAACACCACGAAATCGCGGTTGGTCGAGGTCTGCAGCGCGCCATGCTTGTAGAGGTTGGCGACCATGTCGAGTTCGTGATGGGTGATCGCATGCGACGGGTAGAAAGGCCCGGCCTCGACGATCAGTATCTTGTAGCCGCGCGACGCGAGGTTGAACGCCGCGACGCCGCCGCCCGCGCCCGACCCGATGACGACGACATCATATGCGTCGGCGACGCCGTCCGCATCCAGGATATGCGCGGGGTCGATCTCGCGCCCGTGAACCGGCTCGATCGGCATCTCGCCCGCCCCGCGCGTGCGGTGCTTGGGCAAAGTGAAGCCGATCTGCCGGTGCACCGGGTTGGCGGCATTGACGTCCTGGTCGCCGGGTTCGAGCCCCGTCTGCCAATGCCCATAATAGCAGGCGTAGATGATGCCGCGCAGCCGCGCCATGTCCTGGAACAGATTGACCTGGCTGTTCTGCAGCCGGTCCTTCAGCTTTTCGGCGCGCCCGGCGATGTCATCCTCGACGAAGAAGGGTCCGCCCAGCACGACCTCGGTCGCGATCAGCGACAGGCGGATCTCGTCGAGCTTGGTACCCCCCACCTTTTCGAACAGGGCGCAGACATTGGCGACGACCTGATCGGGCGTGATCACCATGTCAGCGCCATGAAAAAGCGCCTCGGTGAGCGCCTTCAGAAATCTGAGCTGCCCGAAATTGAACGGTGCCGTCATTGCCCTGCCCCCTGTTGCCCCGCAACGCAGATGCCGGGTTATAGCGCGTCAAGGCAAGGCGTATTGTATCGAAACGGCAGGTATTGGGTGGGGAGCGGACGTAAAGATCCTCCCTGTGGCGAAGCCATGGGGAGGGGGACCGCCGCCGCAGGCGGTGGTGGAGGGGCGGCAACGT
>JACDQN010000357.1 GCA_015657575.1 Sphingopyxis sp. | reverse complement strand
CGCGGGCCTCGGCATCATCCTTCCGGTCATGCCCGACCTGATCTTCGAACTGTCGGGCGCGCCGATCGGCGAAGCGAGTGCGATCGGGGGGTGGCTGCTCTTCAGCTATGCCGCGATGCAGTTCCTGTTCGCGCCGCTGCTCGGCCATCTCAGCGATCGCTGGGGGCGCCGGCCGGTGCTGCTCGCGGCGCTGGGCGGCCTTGCCGTCAACTATGGTCTGATGGCGGTCGCGCCGTCGCTCGGCTGGCTGTTCGTCGGCCGGCTGTTGTCGGGGTTGCTCGGCGCGACCTATCCGGTGGCGGCCGCCAGTGTGGCCGATGTAACGCCGCCCGAAAAGCGCGTCGGGCAGTTCGGAATTCTGCATGCCATGGTCGGGCTCGGGCTGATCGTCGGGCCGCTGATCGGCGGGATCGCCGCCGCCTATGGCGTGCGCGCGCCGCTATGGACCGCCGCGTCGCTGGCGCTGGCGACGCTGGTGGCCGGATATTTTCTGTTTCCCGAAACGCTCGCGGCCGATGCTCGGCGCCTGCCGTCACAGGAGGGGAGGCGCTGGTCGCCGTTTCCGAAGTGGAATCCGCTGTTCCCGGTGCCGTTGCTGATTGTCTTCTTCCTGGTCGAGGTCGCCTTTCAGGCGCTTCCCAGCGTCTGGGCCTTCTACGCGATCGGCGCGCTCGACTGGAGCGCCGTGCGGATCGGCTATTCGATGGCCTTCTACGGAATGGCGATCGCGCTGGCCCAGATCGCACTGCCGGGTCCGATGGAACGTCTGCTGGGAACGAAGGGGGCGGGCATGGTGGCGCTCGCTTGCGTAACGACCGCCTATCTGGGCCTGTCGCTTTCGTCGAACGAGGCGCTAACCTGGCCGCTGATCCTGGTCATGGCGCTGGGGACGACGATATTCCCGATTTTGCAAGCGACGCTGTCGCGCAGCATCGACGGCGACGCGCAGGGCACGATGCAGGGCGTCATGTCGTCGGTGACGGCCATCGCGGTCATCGTCAGCCCGCTTTTGATGACCCAGATATTCAAGGCGTTTGTCGGGGCAGGGGCCGGCGCATCGCCGTCCTGGCCGGGCGCGCCTTTTTGGCGGCCGCTGTCCTGAGCGGTCTCGCCGCGCTGCTCTATCTCCGTTTCTTCCGCTAGGTCGCCGCGGCGGGCTCGGAGCTGGTATCTATTGGTATGGCGGGTTCCACCGTCGCGACCGTGGGCGCAGGACACGCGGGCGATCTCCCCAATGCTGTCCCATACCAGTCTACTCTGTCGCCAAGTCACCGGGTAAGACGCTTGTATGTCATAAAAATAACAAGCGCGTTAATTGGTATTGAAATGGTATTTTTCTATGCTATTGTCACGCCAATTTGAAAGAGGGGAGCTGGCAAGATGGGACGAATAAACGGCGGATTCCTGCGTTGCGGATCGGCAATGCTGTCTTTCATGGTCTTGGTGCCCACGGGTGCCGCCTTCGCCCAGGAGGGGGCGGCTCAGGAGGCGGAGACTGCGCCGCGCGGTGAATCGGACATCGTCGTGACGGGTACGCGCGTCCGTACGCCGGGCCTCACCTCGACCAGCCCGATCAGCGCGGTTGGCGGCGAACAGATTTCGCTTCAGCGCGCGGTCACGATCGAGGATTTTTCGGTCAAGATGCCGCAGCTTGCCGGCGGTGTGAACTCGACGTCGGTCGGCAGCGACGCGTTCGGGGCCCAGACGCTGGACCTGCGCAACCTGGGGCAGAACCGGACGCTGGTGCTGATCAACGGGACGCGCGCGATCCCGTTCAGTTTCCGCAACGCGGTCGACGTCAACTCGATCCCGGCGCCCCTGCTCGAGCGCGTCGACGTGCTCACCGGTGGCGCGGCGGCGGTCTATGGCGCCGACGCCGTCGCGGGGGTCGTGAACTTCATCATCAACGATTCATTCGAAGGGTGGCAGGCGAACGCCAACTACCGCGCGGTGGCAGGCGGTGGTTCGCAGTTCGGCGGCCATGTGATGGCCGGCGTATCGCTCGGCGGGCGCGGCAATCTGGTCGTCTATGGCGAATATACCGAACGCGACCCGCTGCTGGCCGGGAACCGCGCCTTTGCGCGCCGCGGCGTTGCGACGTTGCCGATCGGCGGCAATTTTACCGATGTGGCGAGCGGACGGACCTTTTCCTACGACGCGTCGGGCAATTTCACGCTGACCCCGCAATCGACCGACTACACGCCCAATTTCCTGCTCGTCCAGCCGTTGCGGCGCATCAACGCGAGCGCGTTCCTGAAATATGACGTGCTCGACAATGTCGAGCTTTATGGCCGCGTCATGTATTCGGACCTGCGGACACGCGGCGGCAGCCGGTCGGGGCAGAATCCGCCGACGACGGGCGCGAACGGGATCAATGTCCAGATCGCGCAGAACAATCCGTTTCTCGATCCGCAGGCGCGGGCGCAGCTGACCTTCGTCAACGGTTTCGCGACCGTGAACGTGCGGCGCTCGCTCGGCGAACTCGGCGTGACCTATGCGCAGAACAATCGCGAAACGCTGCAGGGGCTGATCGGGCTGCGCGGCGACATCACCCCGGCGATCGGCTGGGACGCCTATTATCAATATGGGCAGTCGAAGGAATCGATCGTCGTCAAGGGCGACGGGACGCGTGCCTCCTTTGCCGGTCTCGCCAATTCGACCGACATCTTCGGTCCGGGCGGCGATTTCACGAGCGTACTGCGCGATTTCAACTTCGGCGACCGCAAGCGCACACAGCAGGTCGCCTCCGCTTATATCTCGGGCGATACGAGCGACTTCTTCACCGGATGGGCGGGGCCGGTCGGCTTTACCGCAGGTTATGAATTCCGGCGTGAAACCGGGCGGTTCGTCTATGGCACCGACCTTGGCACGTCGTTCAATCAGGGCACCGAATCGGCGCCGTTGATCCCGCCATTCGTCAAGGTGAACGAACTGTTCGGCGAATTGGTCGTCCCGCTGCTGTCGGACCTGCCGCTGATCCAGAAACTGACGGTCGAAGGCGCGTATCGCCGGTCCTGGTATGAAAAGTCGGTGGGTGCCGACCGGCGCTACGACACCAACAAGCTGGGGGTCAACTGGACGGTTTCCGACGACCTCAGGCTGCGCGGCACGCGGCAGACCGTGATCCGCGACGCCAATATCGGCGAGTTCGCCAACCCGGTTTTCTCGATCCCCTTCGCCAATCTGCGCACCGTCGCGCGTCTGTTCCCGCGCTATGCCGGCGACCCGTGCGTCGGCGCCACCAATGCGGCGACGGTCGCGCAATGTACGGCGCAGGGATATCGGGGTCCCTATGACAGCAACAACCCCGCCAATCTGCAGGGCGGCTATTTCTTCGGCGGCAACGCGAATATCGAGGCGGAACGCGGCAAGACCTATACGCTTGGGGGCGTCTTCACGCCGACCTTCCTGCGCGGCCTCAACCTGTCGGTCGACTGGTACAAGATCGATATCCGCAATGCGGTTGGCCAGATCCAGCCGGTCGATGCGCTGACCAGCTGCTACATCACCGATCCGACGCCGGGCAATCCGCTCTGCGCCGCGGTGACCCGCGATCCGACCACCGGCTATCTCTTCAACGCCTTCGTCGACGATCGCAATCTGGCGCTGATCAAGCAGCAGGGCTTCGACATCGACTTCCGCTATGGGTTCGATCTCGACATCGGCGTGCCGCAAAGCCGCCTCACGCTGGGATATACCGCCAGCATCGTCACCAAATATTCGATCCAGCGCAACGCCGCGCTGACCCCCGTGAACTGCAAGGGCACCTATGGCGCCGCCTGTTCGTCGGATCTGGTGACGCTGGTCGCGCCCGATTTCCGGTCGCGCGGGACGATCACCTGGGACAGCGAACCGCTGACGGTCCAGTTCGGGTGGAAGCGGATCGGAGCGGTTCGCGATTCGACCGCGGGCAGCACCGGCCGCATCCCTGCTTATGACTATTTCGACCTGAATCTGGCGGTTCGTCCGCCGGTCGAGGGGCTGACGCTGGCCTTCGGTATCGACAATCTGTTCGACAAGAAACCGCCGCTCCCGGTCAATCCGGGCGCCTATAATACATTTCCCGATACCTATGACGTGCTGGGAACCACCTTTGGTTTCTCGGTCACCCTACGGCGGTGAGGGCATGAGTGGAGGCGTTGTGGACGGCTAGCCTCCATGCCATCAGGGCATCTTGCCCGGGGCGCGGATCGACGGACGGATATTCCGGCCTGACATCCGCGCCCACCGCCACCCGGGGACATTATGCATACGCTACAATTCACTTCGCTGGATTGGTCGATTCTGATCGGCTACGTCCTGATCCTCGCGATCGCCGGCTATGCGTCGACACGGCGCAACATGCAGAATGCGGACGATTATTTTCTGGCGAGCCACCGCGCGCCGACCTGGCTGGTCGCGGTGTCGGTGCTGTCGACGGTGCAGTCGACCGCGACCTTTCTGGGAGTTCCCGACAATAGCTTCCGCAGCAATTACACCTATCTGACCAGCGCGCTCGGCGCGCTGATCGGCGCGTGGCTGGTCGCGGCCATTCTGATGCCGCGCTTTTACGCGATGGGCGCATCGACCGTCTACGAACTGTTGGAAACGCGGTTCAACGCGACCGCGCGCCGCGCCGCGGGTGCCATGTATCTGGTCGGCCGGATCTTCGCGAGCGGCGCGCGGCTGTACCTCGCGGCGATCGCCGTCTCGATGATCCTGTTCCTCGACGTCGCGCCCGAGCATATCATCGTCGCCTCGTTCGTGCTGCTCGTCTTCGGCCTTGCTTTCACCTTCATGGGCGGGCTCAATTCCGGTGACTCTGGAGCGACCTCGTCCAGG